>JAJYBT010000051.1 GCA_021778875.1 Acidobacteriota bacterium
GTGCAGAAAGGTGCAGTCGTGGATGGTGATGTCCGTGCTGGGATCGTCTGGACCCGGTGAGCCGGGCTGGCCGGATTTGATGGCGACGTTGTCGTCGCCGACGTCGATGGTCATGTGCTCGATGCGAAGGTGGTGCGCAGAGAAGGGATCGATGCCATCGGTGTTTGGCGAGCGCGCGGGGGCGAGGATCTTTCCGTTCCGGATGAGAACGTTGCTGGTGTAGTAGAGAACGATTTGCCAGGAAGGCGAGTTCTGCGCGGTGATATTTTCGATGCGGATGTGGCTGCAGTGGTCGAAGAGGATGAGGCGTGGACGCAGAGCGGGCGTGAAGTCGGGCATGTGCCGGTGGCTGTAGACGTCTGCCCACCAGGGCTGACCTGCGCCGTCGATGACGCCGCCGCCGCGCAGCGTGATGTGGCTGGCGTGCGATGCGCTGATGAGAGGCTGCACGGCCGGCTCGCGCAACTCCTCGGTTGGGGGATAGTCGTGCCTATCCTGGCTGCCGAGCAGTGTGGCGCCGGCTTGTACCTCAAGCGTGATGCGGCTCTTGAGAACGAGCGGGCCGGTGAGGAAGGTTCCGCTGGAGAGGCGAACGATGCCGCCTGTGCCGGCGCAGGCGTCGATGGCGCTCTGGATGGCGCGCGTGTCCTTGGTTGTGCCGTCGCCTTTTGCGCCGTATGCGCGGACATCGCAGACGGGTGCGGCGGAAGCGGCGATGCCGCTGAGCAGGACCGACGCAAGCAAGAGCAGCGCCGCGCAGACGCCGCGGATGCACCACAGGTTTGCACGATGGGATTGTTGTTGCATGAATCTCCTTTGAGGCAGCGGTATCGAACGTTGTTTACGGATGCGTCGCTGGTACGGCGGCGATTGCTGAGGCGCAGCGGACGAATGCCGAGCGAACTTAGTGCTGAGGTACATCGCGCAAAGGCAGGCGAACGAACTTGATGGTCTCGCGCCGCCAGGAGTAGGTGATGAGAACGTCTCCATTGGCGGCCTGCACAATGGCCGGATACGAGTATTGGCCGGGGCCGTCCTCAAGGGTTTTGAAAATGTGGAAGTGCTCTCCATCGCGGCTGACAGCCAGGTTGAGAGGCGTGCGCTGGTTATAGCTGTTGTTGAAGACGAGAAGGATGCATCCATCGCGTAGCCGCACTGCATCGATGCCGGAGTTGGGATTGGGCAGGTTGAGGAAGCGAGCCTGCGTCCATGTGGCGCCGTCGTCGTGGGAGTCTGCAACGGCGATGCGCGCGGATCGCGTGTGGCTGCGCGCATAGAAGCGCAGATGGTGGCCGCCGAGCGAAACGACCGCAGGCTGAATGATGCCGATGGTGGATTTCGCCGCCGGATATACCTTGGTGTGTACACTCTGCGCAGGATTACCTGCAGGCGCTGCAGGGTGCGCGGCGGCAGCAAGCGCGGCAGCGCCGGGCACGTCGAGGTTATCCGGCACGGTGATGGGGCCGAAGTGCGTCCAGGTGGCGCCATTGTCTGCGGAGCGCTCAATCCAGGCTGTCCACTTGCCGTTCTCGACGGACGATCCGCTGACGATGTCGCCGTTGGGGAGCACGAGCGGCTTATCCTTGATTGGCCCCAGAATGCCGGAGGGAAGCGGTTCGGAGGCGCTCCAGGTGACGCCTTCGTCGCTGCTCCATTTGCGCGCGCCGAGCCATGTGCTGGGATGCGTGCCGAACTTGTAGTAGAGCCAGAGCCTGCCATCGCGCGTGTGGAAGAGGACGGGATTCCAGCATGCGACCCCCGCGGCCCGCGCCAACTCGATGGGAGCGCTCCACGTACCGTAATGCAGGCGAGCGCCATAGATGGCGACGTCTGGCGCGCCCTCTTTGGTTCCGGCAAACCATGCGACGAGGATGTCGCCGTTCTTCAGCTCAACCAGTGTGGAGGCATGATTATCGCGCTGCGTGCCCGGCAGAGCGTTGCCGCTGGAGAGGGGCGGAAAGAGGAAGCCGGTTCCGCTGTCCTGACCGTAGGCACAAACGAATCCAACACAGCAGATCCAAGCGAACACGCGCACAAGGAGTTTCATTGCGATTGCCTTATACATAAAAGTTGTCCAGCCTGATTCCAGATGGTGCTGACTCCTGGATCGCCGGTGGCAGCAGTAGTTCCGATGGAGCGGCCGTTGCACTGCCATCGGCCTGCGGGCAAAAGAACTTCAGCCGTCATGCCGGAGGGAGTGGTGACTGCGATCCGCGCAGGGGCTGCCTCAACACGCAAGGCGCCGAGCGGTGTTGCGACTGCTCCTTTGATCCATTGGAGACCCGCGAGATCGGGACGCACCTGCACGCGTTGATCGCCGGGCTGGCGCGATGTAACGCCGATAATCTGCTCGAGGAGCCATGCGGCGGGACTGCTGGACCAGCCGTGGCTGAGGCTAGTGTAATAGCCAACTTTATCGTCGGCCTGCAGCCGCGCGTGCGGATCGGAGGCGGCCCATTGCGGGTCCCACGCCTCCCAGAAGCTTGTTGCGCCGGCGTTGAGCATGCTGCCCCAGTAGGCGCGCATCCATGCAAGAGCCTGCTGCCTGTGCCCCAGCTCTGCCATGGCTGCGAGCAGATAACTGCCGTAGTAGGGCGTGATGACGTCGTAGGATTTGCGCTCTGCAACGGTTCTGGCAAGGACGCTCCATACGGCGCGACGCTGGGCCGGAGTTTGCACGGCTCCCGCGAGCACGGCGATGGCGTTGGTCTGCCAGCGATCGCCGAATGCGCCTTGCGCATTTGTGAGGAACTGCTGCGCGGCTGTAGTCATGGCGTCCGCGAGAGCGTCATATTGCTGCGAATGGGCGTTGTCGCCCACGAGACGAAGGAGCCATGCTGCGCGGCGAAAGGCGAGAAGGTACTCGAAGTGAACGGCGCGTCGCGCTTCAGGGGAATCACTACTGAACTCCGGAGCCCAGTCGACGAAGGGCTTGCCGCCACCTTTGGCAGCGTAAATATTGTGGGCATCAAGATCGCGCTGCATGAGGGCAAGGAGCTGCAGCATGCGGCTGTGCACGTTGCCTAATTGAGGAAGATCACCCCAGCGCATGACGTACTCAGACTCGCTGATGACCCACCAGGCCGAGTAGCCCGGCAGGCCGTTGACCGGGCCCGTGACGGGAGCATTGCCAATGCTGTCCTCCAGGCCTGCCCGCACCAGACGCGCGTCGCCATACACGTCGGCGATGACGCGATCGATGACCTCGTTGTCGCCAGCCCAGCGGCCGCGGTCTCGCTTGATGCCGTCGAGGATCGAGTCCTGCATGGACAGATGCGCTGTATCGACTGCGGTGTTCCAGATGCGATTCAGTGTTGGATCGCTCGATTCGAAGCTGGCTACTTGGGAAGCGGGATAGGCGATTGCTTCTGCTGCGACGTTGGCTTTCGGCTTTGGATCGGCATAGCGCACGAGGGCATAACGGAAGCCGGTTTTGGGGCCGTGCGCGATGTGACCTGCGGGGGCATCCAGCGAAATGTCGCCGAGGAAGGGCTGATGGAGCAGCTCGCCAAGGGACTCTCCGTAGCGGATGGTGGCATGGACCGCATGGGTGCGCGCCGTGATGAGCAGGCGTCCGTTCAGCTCGTGTCCAAAGTCGAGCAGCAGACCATCGGTGGTTGCGGTGGTCGTTGCCGGTGGCAGAAGGCAATTCGCCAGGTAGGGAGCTTCTCCGAGATAACCAGGCCATGCATACATGCCTGCATCGGCGTTCCACTGGAAGAAGTCGATGTTGCTTTCAATGCCGCCGAGGGTTGCGACGGGCTTCCACGCGGCGTCGTTGAAGTGAGGCGACTGCCATCCGCTCGATGGCGTGGTTGTGCTCTTCCACGTAGCGTCACTCTGGAGCAGCGGGGATGCGGGCACGCCCTGATCCGCAGGCAGAATTTTGACCGCGAGGACTTCGCCGGAGTTGAGCCAGCTGGTCTGCAGCGAGTTGGTGTGGTGATGGCTTCCGTAGCCGCGCACAACCTCGAGTGCGAGGGTGTTGTCTCCTGTGCGAAGGAAGGGCGCGACGTGTATCGCCATGGCGGCAAAGCCGATGTGATGACTGCCGTTGTAGTGAAGCGTTGTTACGAGGTTGCCGTTGATCCATACGTGAGCGATGCGCGGGCCGGCAACATAGAGTGTGGCTTTGGGCGGAGGCTGGGCGAGCGTGAACGACGTGCGGAAGAAATGCGGCTCGACCTTGAAGTCATCGCGCTTCAGCCGGCTGAGTTCCTGCGGATGGGTGATGACCGCTGCGTCGTCCGCGGTCCAGATATATTGCTCGGCCAGCGGCGCGTGAAAGCTGCCGATTGTCTGGCTGGGAGAGGCGCCGCACATCGCTTCCGGCGCTTCCCCGGGCGTCGTCATCGCGGCGTTCGCAGGCTGCGCGAAAGCGGCACTGCACGCGGCGGCCAGAAGGAAGGCGCTGAGCGAGTGGAGAGACGGATGCATGGCAACCTCTCTTATACACGCTGCGGCAAAGGGCAGGTCCCCGCATTTAGACAGTTCTCGAGATTCCGCGGACCGGAATTTGAGTGTGGCCTGCGTGTTTGCGCGGTTGGCGCGATGTGCGTCGTGTTGGCAAGCCAGGTGGATGTGCATTCATGGACGGGCAGTGTAGATTCCGTGGCCGCTGCTGCGCCTGCAGGCCATTTGCGGCAGGCACGCGGCCGGGCGAGCACGGGGCGAGTACGGCTCGGCGCTTTCCGTTGCATCATTCCAGCGCACGGAATGCTGTCGATGTTGAGTGTCGAGACTGGCCGACGGAGGATTTCCGCGGGATGCTCTTGACCGGAATCAAGCGGCTCTGTTCGGCTGCGCAAAACAGGGGCTTTGCACTTGCCCAGCGCAATCCGCTTGTCTGAGAGGAACTATCGTGGTCACAACGGCTCGTCCAACGCTAGCACTGATCCATACCAGCCCAACATTGACGCCGGTCTTTACCGCACTTTGCCGTCAGCATCTGCCGGAGGCCGACTTCTTTCACATGGTGGATGAGAGCCTGATCCAGGACACGATACGCGCGGGCAGGCTGCGGAAGATGACGATGCGCCGCGTTGTGGAGCAGGTGGCATCGGCTGCTGCGGCGGGCGCAGATGCGGTGCTTGTGACGTGCTCCTCGATTGGCCCGGGAGTTGCGCTGGCACAGCAACTCTTTGACCTGCCGGTGTTGCGCATCGATGAAGCGATGGCAGAGGTGGCGGTGCGCGAGGGGCATCGGATTGGCGTGCTGGCCACCCTGCGCACCACGCTGGACCCCACCACGGAGCTGCTGCGCCAGAAGGCGGCAGATGCGAACCGCAGTGTCGAACTGGTAGAGTGCCTGTGTGAAGGCGCATTTCCCGCAGTGCTGGCCGGCGATACAGAGACACATGACAGGCTGCTGCGAAAGGCGCTCTTGGAGGACTTGAAGGGAGTGGACCTGATCGTGCTGGCACAGGCATCGATGGCGCGTGTTGTGGCGACGCTGGAGCCCGGAGCACTGGCGATGCCGGTGCTTTCAAGCCCTGAGCTTGCCGTGCTGCAGGCACGCCGGGTGCTGGTTGGCGCACAGGCCGCGGAGAGGGACAGCGTTTGAAACGGCGCCACAGAGTGCTCGGCCTGCTGAGCGCACTGTCCATCCTTACATTTCTTGACCGCATGGCGATTGCCGTGACCGGTCCTCCCATTCAATCGGATCTGCATATCTCGACCGTGGAATGGGGCTGGGTGCTGAGCGGATACGTGCTCGCCAATGGCCTGTTCGAGATTCCTTCCGGCGTGATGGGAGACCGGCACGGGCAGCGGGTTGAGCTTACGCGGATTGTTACGTGGTGGTCAGCCTTTACGACGCTGACGGCGTGGTGCCATCGATTCTGGCAACTGGCCGCGGCGCGGTTTTTCTTCGGGATGGGTTCGGCCGGAGCGTATCCCAATGCCGCGGGGGCGATCTCCCGCTGGTTCCCGGCACGGGAGCGCGCGCGCAGCCAGGGAACGCTGTGGGCGGCCAGTCGCCTGGGGGGCGTGCTGGCGCCGCTGCTGATTGTTCCGCTGCAGTATCTCTTCGGGTGGCGCGCGGTGTTTTTCCTGCTGGGCGTGCTGGGTTTTGTGTGGGCAGTAGTGTGGCACAGGCTGTATCGCGACCGGCCGGAAGAGGACCCCGGTCTTTCAGCAGAGGAGCGGGCGGAGATCGAGGACGGCGGCGTGCGGGAGCGTGCGGGGGCCGTTCCGTTTCAGCGTGCTCTGCGTTCGCGCGCGCTGTGGATGGTGGTGCTGGCCTATGGATGCTATGGATGCTGCAGCTGGTTTTACTTCTCCTGGTTTCCGGCGTGGTTTCTGCATAAGACGGGACTTCCGCTGGAGGGCATGCTGCTGACATCGCTGCCGTTTGCATTGGGAATTGCAGGCAACCTGGCGGGCGGCGTGCTGAGCGACCGGCTTGCGGCGCGCTGGGGCGCCAAGCGGGCGCTGCGCCTGATTCCGGGCGTGTGCCTGACCGGCACCGCGGTGGTGATTGTTGCGATGACGTTGTGCCACGGCGTTCTCTGCGTGCTGGTGCTCTCAAGTGTCGGCTTTGGCGCGATGGACCTGATGCTGCCTTCTGCGTGGGCGATGTGCGTGGCGATTGGAGGCCGCGCCAGCGGCACCGCGACAGGCATGATGAACACCGCAGGCCAGGCGGGAGGATTCTTCTGCACGATTCTGTTTGGCTACATTGTGCAGTTGACCGGCAACTACAACTTGCCGCTTTGGCTTATCGCTGGAATGGTTGTGACGAGCGCGGCGATTTTTGCGAGTATCGACTGCACGCAGCGAATCGATGCGGACCTCGCTGCCTGCTGAAGGTGCCGTGCTGCGTTAACAACTGTCGTGCAGCACGTTGGAGAAGAAATCCTCGGGGCCAATCTGGCCGCCTTTCAGCACAAGCTCAAGGCCGTTGAGCGGTGATTCCGGAGCGTAGCCGCGGCAGAGCGGGGCTCCCGGGGTGAGCGGCGCAACGAAGGTGAGGGCGCGCAGGCCGAGTTGCTGGACGGCGTGCGTGGCCGTGTCGCCGCCGGCGATGACAACTCTGCGCACGCCGCAGAGCGACACAATCTCGCGAAGAAGTTTGCCCAGCCACGCCGTCCACTCTTTGCCGGATTGCTGCTTTGCAGAGAGCGGACCCATGGCGGTGTAAAGAATGACGCTGCGGCCTGCGGCGAGGGCCTTGAGCGCCTGTCGCTTGCGCAGGGGCCAGGAATCAGGATCGCCGAGCCGCCATGCGGCGAAACCCTGCGCGCGAGCGTGACGAATCTGTACGGCGGTGACTGGCGAGCAACTGCCGCTGAGCACGAGTATCTGATCGACGGGCCTGGGCGCAGCGGGCCGTGCTTGATGCGCCAGACGGCCGGAACGCTGCCAATGGCGCAACAGGCCGTAGGTAAATCCGGAGCTGCCAACGGCAAGAATCTGGCGGTCTGTTGCGAGATTGCAGAGGATCGCGGCTGTCTGTTTGAGCATGGCATCGTGGATGCCATCGAAGATGACAGCCTTTGCGCCGGCAGCAATCTCCGTCTGCAACTGTCGGGCTGCCGTGCCCTGCTCGAATGCGCGCAAGTCCACGAGGCCCATCGCCAGCGAGGTCTGCTGGGCGAGATGGAGCCGCAGATCGGCCTCGTACATGGGCGTGACGGGGTGTCGTCGCATGGTGGGGTGGCGGTCAATGCGGTGCATGGCGTTGCTGGCCGCGGCAAACAGGTTGCCGAAGGCAACGGCTCGACCGAGATGCGGAGTACCGACAACGACGGGCACGAACTTTGCCTGGAATGCTTTGCGGCCCAACTCGATGGCTCGCCCGATGCTGCCCACGCGCGGGGAGCTGTCAAACGTGGAGCAGACCTTGTAGTGGTTGATCGCGGCGCCCAGGGAACGCATTCTGCGGAAGACTTCGGGCAGATGCCGATCCATCCAGCGGGGGCTGTGGCTGCGGCTTTCGCCGGCAATGCCGATTGCGCGGCAATGCGGAAATGCGGCCAGGTCGGCCTCGCTGGGCAGATTCGTAAAGAGAACGGCGGGCATGCCATGCAGTGCCAGCGCCTCCAGCACATCAGTGGAGCCGGTGAAGTCATCGCCGTAGTACGCGTAAAGGATGCTGGATTGCGTTGAGGTGCTCAATCGGGAAAGGCCTCCAGAGCGCCGCGCAATTCTGTGTGCGTGCTTGCATACTGCGCGAGTGGAATGCCGTCGACTGCGGCCTGCCACGCCTGGTGAAGGCTGCGCACGCCGGCTGCCGGTCCCGCGGGATGGGCGAGAATGCCGCCGCCACAGGCGTAGATGAGGTCCAGGCTGCCGAGCGCCTTGTAGGTATCTGGCGCCTGCCGCGCCGACTGGCCGGAGGAGAACACCGGCATGATGGTGCAGCCCTTGTAGGGAGGCGCGAACATGGGCGTGAGGCATTCTCGCGCAGAGGCGATGACCGAGGCATCCTCCTCGCAGAATTTGTTGCGCAGGCCGTTGACGTGGACATGATCGATGCCGGCGAGACGCCAGAGTTTTTGATACGCAATAAAGCTCATGCCGATGGCGTGGGAGCGGCCGAAGATTCCCCATCCATTGCGATGGCCGTGAATGGCCAGGCTGGCATGACGCCGAAGCGCAACCATGCCGGGCAGGCCCACGCTGTTCAGGCTGACCATGACGCAGGTTCCGCCCGCGGCTGCCACCAGGTCGTGACGGCGCTGCATTTGATCGATCTCGCCGGTGATGTTGGCGGCATACATGGGCCTCTTGCCGGTGTGGTCGGCATATTCGTTGAGGACGCGCAGCACCTGGGGAATGCGCTGATCGAAGGGGCAATGCGGGCCGTCGGCCTGCAACTCATCGTCCTTGATAAAGTCCACCCCGGCCTCGGCCAGCATGCGCACCTGGGCGGCCGTCTGCTCGGGCGACATGCCGACACTGGGCTTGAGGATGGTGCCGATGAGTGGCCTGCCGTAAACGCCGGTGAGCTGGCGAGTGCCCTCCACTGCGAACTGCGGGCCCTGATAGACGCTGAGAAACTCGGCGGGTAACTCG
>JAJYBT010000052.1 GCA_021778875.1 Acidobacteriota bacterium
TGCGAACGCCGGTAAGCGCCGCTCGTTAGTTAAGCTCTGTGAACTCTAGAACAACTGCTCAGTGGCGCGGGGCCAATTATCCCCAATTCAACTACCGGGAATACTAGCCCGCCGAAAATACGACTGGCAATGTTTCACATCACGAAGTTCGTAAAAGGTAGCAAAAAGTATGCAGTTAATATTTATCTCAGCAAAAGATCTATTAGTGAAATCAAATTTGTATCGAAATTAAGGCAGAAATGGTTCTTCGGTGTTTAGGGGCGGTTTATGGCAGGATTCGCTGGATGCGCAGGAACACGAACACATTCGCTGCAATGGCGGCGACCAGCAGGCACAGGCCGACCCAGGCGTAGATCATGAATTTTCTCCGCATCCGGTGCAGGTCGTCCATCAACTCCTGCTGTTCCAGCGTGTTGCGGTCAGTGGCCTCCTTCACTTGGCCCAATTGATCCGCCACGCGCTGCAGCGAGGAGTTCTGCTCCTCGAGTTTGTTGTGCATCGCTCGCTGCTCCAAATGCATCTTCACCAGCGCGCTTTCAATGGGTTCGAGATTCGCCGCATGCGAGGTTTGCGAGCGGGGCGCCAGCACATTCGACACGGCAGAAGCTACATTTCCTTCCAACAGGGGCAATAACTTCTGCACCAACGGCATCACGACGCGCGCCGCGTCCATGGCGCGCTGGAAGCCTGACGGCTGAGGTGCACCGGCAACCTTCTTCCCAGGCGTGGGTTGCGGCGCGCGCACTGTGGGCGCAGGCACAGGCTGCAGGGTGCGCTCAACATTCTGCGGCGGCAACGGCTCCCTGGCTCCGGCGGGCTGCGTCGGGGTGGCGCTCCGCGGATAGAGTTCAGCCGGGTTGGGCATGCGCTGGAGTGGTTCACCAGCTTCAGGGCGCGCTAGTTCACTCATGGAATACCTTCCTCCTTCACTATAAAGGGAAATCGCCCGACCCCCGCCATCAGAAAGCGCCAACGGCAGAAGCAGACGGTGTCAATGGAGCCATGGACCGTTGCGGAAGCTTGCAAGGAATGAAATGCCGATGGGGATTCCCGAGGCTGAGCCGTGCTCGCGTATTCTCATTCCCAGGAGAACCGCGTGAAACGAATCCTTGCACATCCATTGCGCGATCTGCAGCGCAACATACTGGCCGGCGTCATCACCATCGGCCCGCTGTTTGTCACCTGGCTTGTCTTCAGCTTTGTGCTGGGCAACCTTGCCAAGGCCGGCATGCCGTTGCTCCGTTTCTTTGAAACCATCTTTCCCGAGGACTGGCTCGCGCAGCCCTGGCTCCAGCCCGCACTGGCCATTGTGCTGACGCTCGTGGTGCTTTACGTTGTGGGCCGCGTCACGTCGCTGGTGGTGGGCCGGCAGGCCTTCAGTCTGTTCGAGGCGCTGCTGGAGCGCCTGCCCTTTGTAGCCAAGGTCTACACCTCGGTGCGTCAGCTGCTTGACACCATGATGGCCAAGAAGGAGTCCCGCCAGCGCGTGGTGCTGGTCGACTTTCCCATCGCCGGGCAAAAGAGTGTTGGCTTCCTCACACGCACGCTTACCGACTCCAGCACAGGCCAGGAACTGGCCGCGGTTCTGCTGCCCAACGCAATCAATCCGACATCGGCGTTTTTGCAGGTGCTGCCGCTGGACCGCGTGACCGAGACGGACATGACCATGGAGCAGGCAATGAGCATGCTGCTTACAGGCGGGGCAGTCGCGCCGGAGAGCATCCGGTTTACGCAGCCCGCCAGCCCGCCGGCCCAGTAATGCTTTATCCGCCCTACTCTGGCGTCTCCGCGGTTTCCTTTACTTCCAGCTTTTCTTCGGCTTCTTCGCTTTCGTGGGTAATCTTGCGCAGGCTTACGTGCTCAAACTGCGCCCACACAAGGCCAACGGGCACGATGCTCAGGAAGGTGACAAGCAGGATGGTCGCGGCGCAGGCCGTCGCGGCCTCTGCCGTAACGCCAAGGAAGCTCGACAGCGCCGCGGCCACCAGGCCTATTTGTGTGAACCAGCCCAGCACCGGCAACTGAAAGACGCTTGCGCCTCCGCTGAAGGCCAGCAGCAGCATGCACTTGGCCAGCGTCATGGAGGCCAGTTCGGGGCTGCTGACAAAGGCCCGCGTGCATTCAAGATAGGCCAGCAAAATCAGACACCACATGCTCAGTGAAAGCCCCGCGGCCACTGCGAAATCCGAGAAGGTGCGCATGGTGTCCAGCCCGGCGTGAAAGGCGCGAATCTTGTGTCCGGTAGCGTCGGCGAGCGACTTTGACACCAGGCCGAAGGCGCGCTCAAAGAACGTGGCGACCATTCCGCCGGCCAGTCGCACCAGGACCAGAAAGACTGCGCCGCCGATGGTGAAGAGCATTCCGCCATACCCGGCCTTCTTCACAATCTCGGGATGAGGCATGGCTCCGGCCGGCGCCAGCAGGATGACAGAGGAAAACAGGAGCGCCATCGAACCGAGATCGAAGAGCCGCTCGACAATATAGACGGCAATCTGGGAACTGAGCGGAAGGCCGGTCTTTCTTGAAACCAGATAGGGCCGCACTGGATCGGCAACGCGCCCGATCAGCGCGACGGCGGTGAAGCCGATCACCTGCGTTCCCAGCAGAGAAAACATCGGAACGTTCTTGTTGTGGCGCAGCAGCATCGACCAGCGCACCGAGCGGAAAACATAGCCAAGGTAGATGCAGCCGGTCGCAATGCCGATGCGCCGCCAGTCGGCCAGCGCAAGCTGGGAGCGGAACGTGGCAAAGTCAAAGTGCATTTTGTCCCAGCCCCAGATGACGAGCGCCACCAGCGCGACCAGCACCAGCAAACCCAGAATCAATTGTTTTTTCTTCAAGCGTTCTCCGCCTTCAGGCTACTCGTTCATTCTAAGTTGAAGGTGCGAGGGCGGAGAAAGGATTATCGGCCCGGCGCGGTGTGCGGGGAAGCTTTTGAAGCACTGCTTCGACTAGCCTGCGCCTCGCGCGCCACCACGCGCCGGTTGAACTCATGAATGACCCGCGCCACATAAGCGCGCGTCTCGTGGTAGGGCGGAATGCCGTGGTAGCGGTCCACCGCGGCTGGACCCGCGTTGTAGGCGGCCAGCGCCATCGCCAGATTCTCGTGGTAGCGCGTCAGCAATTCATCAAGGTAAGTGGACCCGCCGCGCACATTTTCATCCGGCTTGAAGCTGTCTGCAACGCCCAGGCCGGCTGCGGTCGAGGGCATCAACTGCATCAGACCGCGTGCCCCGACAGGGCTCACGGCGCGGGCGTTGCCGCTGCTCTCGGCTTTGACCAAACTCGCCAGCAGGTCCACGTCGAGATTGTGCGCTACGCCGGCCTCGGCAAGCATTTCGCGCAGGTCTGCCGGGCTCAGTTTCGCTTCCTGACTTTGCGCCTGCGCCTGGGCCGGCGCTTGCTGCGCGGGCGGATCGGGAATCTGCTCGACGCCTTCAATCTCGTCGGGCCGCAGCTCGATGTAGTTGTTTTCGCCCGCGCTCAGGTAGAGCCGGACGTGTGCTCCCACCTGTGCGTGATGGTCGCAGCGCATCTCAAACCCATTGCTCAGGGTGACACGCTCGGCTGCGTGCGCCGTTGGCTGCAGCGCAGCCAGCACGCCGACACCAAGCAGGAGATGGAAGATTTTCTGCAAGGGCAATCCCTCGTTAGTTTGTCCAGTCAGGCCCTGGCGCGAGCGCGCCGCGCCACAGCCGTCTCCAGTACCACGGCTACGCCGTCCTCGTCGTTCGGCGGAGCCTGCTTCCAGCCGCGCATCTTCGCCATGGTGCGCAGCTCCTGCGCGGCATTGCCCATGATGATGCTCTGTCCAGCCCACTCCAGCATGTCCACGTCATTCCAGTTATCGCCTATGGCCATCACTTCCTTGCGGTCTATGCCGAGCTGGCTCGCCAGCCGCTCCAAAGCCCAGCCCTTGGATACATTCGGTGGCAGCAGGTCCAGGATCGACAAGTCGCGTCCCGGATACTCCGTCCGCACGCACTCGCAGGCTCCGCTCCATTCGCTCGACTTCAGCGCCTTTTCCGCCAGGCGCATCTTGCTCAGGCCGCCGGCCACCATGCCCTGAATGGGGTCTTCGCCATCCGTCAGCGCCTTCTCCAGTGGCTTCACCACTTCGATCGCCCCGCGATTGGCCTCGACCCATAACGCAATGCGTCCGTGGGCCTGATCCAGGTCTTCAAGCACCAGCTCTCCGCGGCCTTCCTTGTCAAAAGTAAAGACCATGGCTCCGAATTCCCGCAGCAGCCCGCAGAGCCCGCGCGCCACCCGCGCCTCCATATGCACGCGGTCGATTGCATCTCCGCCCAGCGTGCGCGTCACTGCTCCATTGGACGTGATGAGCGGCATGTCCGCTCGCAGGCCCACATTCTGCAGCAGCGGCGCGGTGTAGGCCTGCCGTCTTCCGGTGGCGATAACCACAGTGATGCCAGCTTGCTGCGCAGCCTTGAGCGCCTGCGCATTGCGCCGGCTGATGGCCTGCGTAAACGTCGGCAGCAGGGTTCCATCCATGTCAATGGCCACCAGGCGAACAGGAGGATGCATACTCTCAGTGTACCGGCTTGTGTGGCGCCAATTTCGTCGTCTGCCCCGGTTCATCCTCGAACGGATTTCCGTGACGGCCCTCTCCGTTACACTTGCAGAATGGAACGCATCTGCACTCAATGCCACGCCGTGCTGGCGCAAGAGACCCAGGCCGACTGGTGCCCCGCATGTGGCGGGGCGCTGGCGGAGCGGGCAGCGCTGCCCGCTCTCGTCCAATCAGGCGTGTCGAAGCCTGAAGTGGACCATCGGGGCATCGTGCTGCCGCGCCGCCACGCCGTTGGCGGCATCATCACGCCGCAGTAAGAGCGCCTGGACTCTACTTCGCGCTCACGCGCAGCAGCAGCACGCCGTGCGAAGGAACCGCCGCCGTGTAGGTTTCGCCAGTGAACTTCACATCCTGATGCGTCCAGACATCGCGCGCATTTTTTACGGCGCCGCCCAGTTTTAGATCGCTGGAGTTGACGGAGGCTTGCGCAACCGCAGGGCCAAGGTTGACCACGCCCACCGCCACGCTGCCATCGGCCAGCGGCTTGATCCACGTTTCAAGATCGCCGTTCTTAACAGGAGATGCCTGCTTGCCCAGCGGGTCCTGATCGATTGCGATGACTTCCTTGTTCAGCAGAATCTCACGCGTCGCGGCGGTCATGCTGCGCACGTCGTTGCCGGCCAGCAGAGGTGCCGCCACAAGCGCCCACAGGCTCATGTGCGTGCGGTACTCCTCATCCGTCATGTGCCCGTTGCCGATCTCAAGCATGTCAGGATCGTTCCAATGCCCCGGCCCTGCGTAGGGAGCCGTATGCACCTGTTCCTCCACATTGCCGATCATGCTCGTCCACTCGTCGCGAATGTCGTCCGTGGTGCGCCACAGGTTTCCGCCCACCTCCGGACCCCATTTCTCCACGCTGCCGCGCCCGTATTCGCACAAGCTGTAAACGATGGGCCTGCCAGTGGACGCGAGCGCACCCCCCATCTTCTGGTAAACGGGCTGCAGTTGCGCGTCCTTGTAGATCGTTGCTGCGCTGCACCAGTCGTACTTCAAGTAATCAATGCCCCAGGCCGCAAACGTCTTTGCGTCCTGCGCTTCGTGGCCATAGCTCCCCGGATAGCCCGCGCATGTCCTCGGCCCCGGGCCTGAATAGATACCCAGCTTCAGCCCCTTTGAGTGCACATAATCCGCCAGCGCCTTCATGTCAGGAAACTTGTGGTTGGTCTGGATGTTGCCGGCGCTATCGCGCACGCCTTCCCACGTGTCGTCGATATTCACGTAGACATAGCCCGCATCGCGCATGCCGCTCGATACCATTGCATCGGCAATGGAGCGCACGGTCTGGTCATCGACTCTGCCCTGAAAGAGATTCCAACTGTTCCACCCCATTGGCGGAGTTTTTGCCAGGCCGTTATACGCCACGTTGTGCAGCGGAGGCGGCTCGATGTAGCTGATGACGGGCACTTGATCCGCAGCCGTGGCGGGCTTTGCCGTCCACGGACGCCGGCCAAAAACCGTGCCATGCAACTCGCCGTTGACCAGCTCGCCCGACAACATGGGCCGCGTCTTGCTTCGCGGTCCAAACAATTCGAAGTGGCTTCCCGTCACGGTCCCGCTCAGATCCATTGAGAAGCTCTGCGACTTCAGCGTTCCAGACAATTGGCTGCCGGTCTGTGTCAATTCCAGAATCGTCATTTCCTGCTCGCCGTTGTCGAGGGTTCGGCCGATTGCCGCCCAGCGGCCCGCAAGGCTCTGTCCAAATCCGGGCACTGTCATCAGAATGAGGCAAAGCGAAAATCCGGCAGCGGATTTCGCAGCATTTCCCAGCATCTTTCGCCAATTCAGGTTCAACCTTGCCATGCTCATATCGTCTCCGCTTTGCTTCGCTGTACAGCGTATTTGCAGGACTTTCCGCGCAGCCGCATCGTGCGGGCCGGGCTCCTGTCGCGGGCAAATTGTATACGATTACAAGCACCGCGCGCCGCTCTTTCCATCGCCAGCCTTGAGCGTCACGCGGATTTACGGCCCGCGCTACTCGTACCTCAGCGCCTCGGCGGGCAGCACACGCGCAGCCGCCGATGAGGGATAGAGCGTGGCCAGCAGCGAAATCCCCATCGAGACAGCGGCCACGATCACGCCATCCAGCGGACGTGGCGCAAAGGGCAGCGTGTCAATCGAATACACCTCAGCCGATAAGTGGATGAAGTGGTAGTGTCCGCCGGCCCAGGCCGCAAGGTAGCCCAGCACAAGGCCCAGCACGGTGCCGACGACGCTGATGAGAAACCCCTGCATCAGGAAGATGCGCCGCACCTGTCCCGGATTGACGCCGAAGCTCATCAGCACGGCGATGTCGCGCGTCTTTTCCATCACCATCATGGTGAGCGCAATCAGAATGTTGAGCGCGGCAACAATGACGATGAGCGCGATCACGATGAAGGTGACCACCTGCTCCAGCTTGAGCGCGCGAAAGAGCTCGCGATTCACCTCCATCCAGTTCGTGGTCATAAAGCCCTTGCCCGCGGCCTGCTCGATGGCGTGGCCGATCTCGCGAGCGCGATAGAGATCGTCCACCTTGAAGCTGATCACGGAGAGCAGATCGGGCTCGCTGAACAAGCGCTGCGCGTCAGAAAGGCGCATGAAGGCCATGGCCGCGTCGTACTGGTAGAAGCCGGAGTGGTAGATGCCCGCCACGCGGAAGCGCTGATATTTGGGAGCAAGGCCGAGCGGCGTCAACTCGCCCTGCGGGCTGGTGACCAGTACGCTGTCGCCCACCTGTGCGCCAATCTGCTCGGCCAGGTCCTTGCCCAGCACCAGCGGCGGATAAGGCGCATTGACGGGCGAGGGAAGCGCGTTTGTGCCGATGTCGTTATTCGAAGCCGGGGCCGGAGTTTCCGGGTTCAAGTCCTTCGTCGATCCACTTGTGATTGAGTCCAAGAGATTGCTGACGGTTCGCTCTTCGGCAGGAATGATGCCTTTGATGAGCGCAAAGCCGGCGCGCGGTCCGCGCGACACCAGCACCTGTCCATAGAGCCCCGGAGCAGCAGCCGTCACATGCGGCACGTGGCGCATCCGTTCCAGCAGAGGCCGCCAGTCTTTGATGCCGTCTGCCGCCGTGCGCATCAGGTCAACATGCGCCGAGGCTCCCAGCAGCCGGTCCTGCAGGTCGCGCCGCATGCCGTTGGTGATGGCCAGAGCGATGATCAGCGCGGCCACTCCGGCGGCCACTCCGGCAACGGAGATGGTGGTGACCACGCCTACCACGGCCTGTCGCCGCTTGGCTCTCAGGTACCGTGCCGCAACAAAGAGTTCAAATCGCATGAGTCTGAGCTGGCCTCTACTTTGCCGCTTGACCAAACACCGTTTTGGCTACGCCCACATTCTCATACCTGTCGTAGACCCGCACGGTCAGCAGGTGCTCGCCGGTTTTTCCCTCCAGCGCCGATGCTGGCAGGACCAGGTCATAGTGTTCGCGCTTCGAGTCAGAGAGCTTGCCCACCGGCGCGATGAACTGCCACTTTCCCGCGTCCAGCGAGTATTCGGCGTGGGCTATGGGCGAGGCGGCATCCTCGGCGTCAAAGGTCACGCGCACCGGCCCCGGGCATTTGGGCTGTTTGCAGGCAGCCGCATCTTCCTCGGCCTTGAGCGCCGTGACAACAGGCGGCGTTGTATCCACCTCGAAGCGATCGCTCATCTTCTCGCCGGTAAGCGCGTCGCCGGGGGAGTTCGACGGCGCGTCGGAAGCCACGACCTTTACCTGGTATCCGCCGTCGGGAATCAGCGTTGCGTCAAAGCTGTAGGCCTTGTCTGTGATGCCGCTCTTGAGCAGCCGCCATACATGCTCGCCGTCTCCGCGCAGATAGAGCGAATAAGTCAGGTCGTCGTCATTGTCGTCATGGGCAGCCCAGCGCACGGTGACGCCGGTGCGATCTTTCAGCGCTTGCAGCGGCGCGGCGGCTCCAGCGTCAAACGACGCTGCCGCGCTCTGGCTCGCTGAAGGGAACAAGATGTTCACCACCTGCTGTTGACTGGCCTGCTGGATCTGCGGATTCAGACGCGCGCCCGTTGCAACCACCAGATCATCCACCACCGGAGCCGCATTGACAGGCAGATAATTCACGCCGACGCTGCCGACGATTCCGCCGGTCTTCAACACAGCCTTCCACTGCAGAAAGCGCCCCGCAGGCGAGGCGACTGCGCCATCCTTCAGCGGCGTCCAGTCGCTCCAGCCGCGCACCGGCTGCTCCACGTTCCCGGTGCGGGTCCAAAGGTCGTAGGCGGTCGAACCAGGCTCCATTTCCACGCGGCCAAAGCGGGACAGCGCGCCCGCATCCAGCACGTCGCTGGCGTACTCATGCTTTTCCGTTGCGCCAAGCGCAAAAAGCTTGCCGGTATTGCCCGTGCCGATGAGGATGCCGCCCATGCCTTCAGCGCTTCGCAACGGGGTCATGCTTAACCCCTGTCGCGCGTCAAGGTGAGCCAC
>JAJYBT010000053.1 GCA_021778875.1 Acidobacteriota bacterium
GCGGCCGGATTGGGAAGAGGTGGCTCTGCAACTGACGGAAGGCAACGGTGTCGACCAGTTGCTGGATGTAGTCGGCGGCGACGGCCTGAACAAGTCCGTGTTGGCAACTCGTGTTGGCGGCCATATCTCGCAGATCGGCTTCCTTCAGGGGCAAACGGCAAAGCTCGACCTGATGCCGCTGATCTTTCGCCAGACTGCGATTCGCGGCATTGCTGTCGCACCTTCCCGCGCCTTTGAACGCATGAACGACTTCCTTAACAAGCATGAAATTCACCCGGTAATCGACAAGGTCTACGGCTTCGAAGAGGCGCGTGAGGCGTACAAGCATCTTGCACGCGGAGCTTTCGGCAAGGTCGTCATCAAGGTTGGTCAGTGAGAACGAGGCCGGCGGCAAGATCTTAGTGTTGGACTAACGAGATCACCGCCATCATCGCTGCTGATATGTTCGGCCAGTGTTTACAAATCGCGGTTCCATGTGACTGAAAAACCGGCTTCGCGCTTAAGTGATATTTGTGATTTGACTCGCCACGACTTCCTCGACGAGCGGTAAATCGCCAAGGCGCTCATTGAACCGCAGCCAGAGTTTCGAGAGGATCAGCGCCTAACCGGAAGCAACTCACTTAAGCTCGAAGCTTTGGTGGGATGCTGCACGCCGGGCGCCAGAAGCTAGACCCTTCGTGAGACTCTGGCTCTGGAGCGCCGCATGTTCCATTCACAGGGCTGGCCTACTTCAGCGGCCGGTCCGTCCACAGCGCCTTGTCGGCGATGGACTGCACAGGATAGAGCCGCCCGGCGAGCAGTTGCTCAACCTTGGGCTGGTTCGTGTCCTGCGCGAAGAGCCATTTGCGCTCGCCTGTTCCCCACATTTTTGAGAGCTGATCTTCGCTCAGGAAGATGTGCGGCGCGTCGGGGTAGCAGGAGCCCCACAGCAGCGACGACCCAGCTCCATGCGGCGAGCACGGCTCTACGACAATATACGCGGGCTTGTGCAGAAAATTGTGTGTGTAGAAGACGACCGACGACGCATCGGATTGATCGCCGTAGATAATGAACGAGTCCGACGGCGCGCCGTCTTTCACAATCGTATCCGCCAGTTGCTTTGAGCTGAGCATGGGCTCAAAGCGCGCAAAGGCGATGTGCGCGGCCACCAGGAATACCGCAGCGGTCAGCGCGATGCTCACGGTCGCGGCGATATGCCTGCCCTTGAGCCGCATCATCCAGCCCACCGCCGGGCCAATCAGCAGCGTGACAGCCGCCAGCGCGGCAGGCAGGCGCAGCGCGGCAAACGACGGGCCGGTCAGGTCAAAGAAGTGGGACATGGAGAGCGTGTAGCCGCCCACGTCGCGGTGCGCCAGCAGCGTGCCAATGTCGGCAACAAAGGGCAGGTGGCGCGACTCCCAAAGGCCCCAGCCAAGCGTGATGGCGGCCAGCACGCCCACGACAGCAAACACCGCCTGCGCGCCCGTGAGCCATGCGGTGGAGAGCATCGGCTTGCCGCCCTCGGCGTAGCCTTCTTCAATACTTGCCAGCACGCCTGCAATCAGAATCAGCAGCGGCGGCCACGCCGGGAAGGTGTAGTACTCCTGATTGGTCGAGATGGAAAAGAACAGCAGCGTGAAGGCCACAAACAGACCCAGCAGCCAGATGGTGCGCACGCGGAACTTGAGCCGCGCGACGAAGCTGGCCACATCTTCGCGCGCAGCGTAGTCCAGGTAGAAGTCGACCGTCTGGCCTGCGTCGCGGCGCAGGTGCTGGAGCCATGTGTGGCGGGTCTTCCAGCCGAGCACAAGCACGGCAGGCAGAAAGAGGCTCCACGGGAAGAGCCAGATGAGATGCGCCAGCCAATACCAGACGAAGGGCAGCCGGTTGTAGTCGTGCGGAAAGCGCTGACCCAGGAAGCGCAGAAAGTGCTCGTTGATGAAATAGAAGTACCAGAAGCCGTGTACGTTGCCCGGCGTGGGATGGTTTCCCACCGGGTTCCCCTGGTCGGGATTGGCCAGGCCGGCGAGGATGTGCCACGGCGCGGCAATCGCAAGATAAAGCAGCAGGCCTGTGAACGGCTTGAACTGCTGCCAGCGCCGCCACTGGCCGCTCAGCAGCAGCAGCGGAATGGCCGCCCCCAGAAAGAAGACCGGTGCAATCAGCCCCTTGGTCAGCGTAGCCAGCGCCAGCACAGCCCACATCCCATAGAAGCGCGCAGGCCGGTGCGACTCCATCCCGGTGAGGAAGCAGTAGAGGGCCAGCAGAAACAGAAAGCTCAGCAGCGCCTCGGGAATGGAAAACCGCGTGAACAGAAACGGCCCGACGGATGTGAGCACGCCCAGCGCGGCGTAGAATCCCGCGCGGTCTCCCCAGGCCCGCCGTGCCCACAGCCACGCGAGCCATGAGCAACCCAGCAGGGCCAGCGCGTTGGGCAGATGCGTGGCAAACACGTTGTCGCCAAAGACGCGAAAGAGCGCGGCCTCGAGCCAGTAGGGCAGCGGAGGCTTTTCAAGATAGCGGATGCCGTCAATCTTCAGCGTGACCCAGTCGCCGCTTTCCACCATGTGCTGCGCGGCCTGCGCGTGGCTGGCGTCCACGTCGTCCAGCAGCGGCGGCGAGAAGAGCGAGGCAAACTGCACCGCGGCAAAGATCGCCGCCAGAAGCAGCCACACTGCCAGCGTGGAGGGGGCCTGGCCTGGTCGGGACGCGGATGTGGATTGAGTCGTCATGGTTACGAATGCCGTATTCCCGATGCCGGATAGGATGCGATGGATAAAATCAGAATCGTTGCGCAGGGATAGCATCGGCGTTTCCCCGCGCGGGATGAGTGCGGTGAACTCCGGCATGATGCTCGGTTCGAGATAGTGGAATGTGCTGACGGTTCGCCGGTGAGCCGCCTGCCCGCTGCCCGCGCCCGATGGAACCGCGCTGACAGGAAAAGAATACCAGTATGGGAAACGCCGCGTTTTATTGTGCAGGACGCGAGGCCGCACCGCCTCTGCGCGGATGCGGGAAATAGGCGCAGAATAGGAAGCAGGAAGGTGCTAGCCCGATGGAATCCGCTTCTCTTCCGCATGGCAGGGCTCCGGGTAACGCCGCCGTGCTGAAGTGGCTGCGCCAGATTGATGTGTGGCGTGAGCTGCTCGACGCCTGCCTGCGCAAGCCCACGCGGGGCCGCGTTCACGCCCTTCGCGTGGCCACCTTGCGCCTTCAGTCCGATGTTCGCCACTGGCTCGACGGGTGCGAGCATAGTGACAAGTGCGGACGCGCAGCAAAGCGCTGGAGCCGGCAGGCGGAAAAACTGCGCCGTGCGCTCGGGCCGGCACGCGCTGTTGACGTGGACCTCGGCAGGCTCGGCAGGCTGCGCGAAACCCTCGCCGGACCCGGCGGTGGCAGACTCCACTCCAGCCGCCGCTGCCTGTGCCAGATGGACCGACTCGAACGGCGCTTCCGGCAGCAGCGCCGCGCAGCGCAAAAAGAACTGGTTGCTGAAATGACGGAACGCCGCCAAAGGCTCCGGCGCACCAGCCTCGCGCTGGAGATGGCGCTGGCTCCGCTGCAACTGCAAGCCGTAACCGCTTCTTCCGCGAATGTTCACGAGCAACTCGCTGCGCTGACCGCGGAATTCCCGGAACTCGGCGAGCACAACCTTCACGCATTCCGCCTGCGCGTGAAGGGCGTGCGCTACCTGGCCGATCTCTCTGCATCCTCCGACGCCCGCGCTGCGCAGCAGGCCGCGGCGATGGGCCGCATGCAGGTGGCAGCCGGCGAGTGGCACGACCTGAAGATGCTCGCCAGGGAAGCCGCTCGCGAGCTGGGCAGGCGCAGCAGCAAGGGCGGCCTACTTGAATTGCTGGAAGAGCTGGCCGCCGAGTCCCTGCAGAAGGCGCTCGCGCTCTGCCGCCGCACAATGGCGCAGTTGCTCAAGCCGGAGGCAGTGCAGGGCCCAGCGCACAGGCCTGCCGTACTCAAGTTTCCCGTGCAGCGTGCGGAATCGGAAGCCGCCTCTGCGAAAAAGATCCGCGCCTGAGGCTTTCGCAGGTAGACGCGTGGGGAGATCGCGCATCTAATGTTTCCGTAGAGGCAGGTAATTCCCCGCTTGCCAAGGGGGGCACAATGAAATCCAGTTACATTATCCTCTGCGGGCTTGCGCTGGTCCTCGTCACCGGCGTGCCCTCGCGGGCCGCCACCGCGCCGTTTGCCATTGCGGCTACCGATGTCACCATGACCAGGAGCGGAACCGCGATCAGCCAGTTCACTATTACGGGGATACCGCTCGATGGAACGATCTACCTGAGATGCGCTTATGCGGGCAACACAGCCATGGAGAAGATGGTGCCCATCTGTCCCATGACCCCGCCCCGCCTCTATACGGTAACGGCGGGCGGAACACTGCAGGGCCCGATCACATTTTATCCGCCCACCAACGTTGCAATCCCTGCATCGGCGCCAGTGGCCGGCGCGGCGCTGGCGGCGGTGCTGCTGCTCGGCCTCGGTTTTCGGCGCAGGTGCCGGGGTTGCCTTGCTCTGTTGGCGCTATGCGTGGCCTGTCTCGCTGGCATGACCGCCTGTGGCGGCAGCAATAATGGCATGACTCCGGGGACGTATCCCTACACCATCACCGCTGTGAACAACGCCACATCGACGACGCCGCTGAGCGTCATGGTCAACACCACCATCAACGTGACCGTGCCGTAAGCGCCGCAAGCGCAGCCGCTCCCGGCGCGCGTGTAGCATCCTGCACCGGCGTAGGCCATTCGTGTATCTTGGCCGAAGAAGCAGTCGTTCTGCAGCGGAGAGTGCACGCGCGCCCATGCTTACCTTTGCCGCCATCGATATCGGTTCCAACTCCTGCCGGCTGAAAATTGCCCGCGTCGTGGCGCACCAGTTGAAGACGCTGCACGAGGATCGCGAGGTGACGCGGCTCGGCGCCAGCGTCTTCGACTCCGGCCTCGTCTCGCCGGATGCGATGGCGGCCACGCTGCGCGCGCTCAAGCGCTTCCAGCGCGCAGTGCAGCAGCACGGCGCGGACCGCATCCGCGTGGTGGCCACCTCGGCCATGCGCGATGCGCGTAATGCGCCTGCTTTTCAGGCGTGGGTGAAGGCCGAGACCGGCTGGAACATTGAAATCATCTCCGGCCTCGAAGAGGGCCGCCTGATCCATCGCGGCCTGATGAGCGCCGAGCCGGGCGCGGGCGGTCGCGTGCTGCTGGTTGACCTGGGCGGCGGAAGCTGCGAGATTACGCTCTCTGAGCATCGCCGCATCAAGGAGACTGTGAGCCTGCCGCTCGGCGCGGTGCGGCTTACTGAGGAGTTTCTCTCCGCCGATCCGCCGACGGCCGAGAGCCTCGCACAGATGCGCAAACTTATTACGCGCGAACTGCGCCGCGCGCAGCGCAAAATCCAGGCGCAGAATGTGTCGCTGGTGATTGCCACCTCCGGCACGGCGGCTGCGCTGGCTGAGGCGTGCAGCGCGGTGGGCAAGGTCGCAAAGTCCGCTGTGCGTTCCGGCGGCAAGTCTGCGAAAAAAGCCCGGCGTCCCGCGAAGGGCGTGCGCGCGCTTGCCGAAGGCATGACGGGGCTGGCGCCTGCCGCCCAGGTGCGCAAGCTGGCCGCCAAGGTGGCGAAGATGACGCTGCCCCAGCGCGAGGCGGTGCCGGGCATCGGGGTGCGCCGTGCTGAGATTATCGTGGCCGGCGCGCAGGTGTTCGCCGAGCTGATGGAGACCTTCGACCTGCCCGGCTTTCGCTACTCGCCGCTGGGCCTGCGTGACGGCATTCTCAATCAGATGCTCGCCGAGCAGGATGCCCGCGCCGCCGGGCACAGGGAATTCGAGCACGAGCGCTGGGAGAGCGTGCTGGCCACCGCCCGGCGCTATGGCGTCGATCTGCGACAGGCCGAGCCCGTACGCGCCCACACCGTGCAGCTATTCCGCGAACTCAAATCGCTGCACCAGCTTCCGCCGGAGTACGAGAACTGGCTGGCTGCTGCCGCCATTCTGCGCGACACCGGCAAGTTCCTGAACCACCAGGGGCACCACCGGCACACGCAGTACATTGTTTCGAGCTCTGAGATTTACGGCTACACGCCGGTGCAGCGCACGGTGGTTTCAGCCATTGCGCGCTACATGGGCAAGAGCCGTCCGCAGCCCGGAGACCGCGCCCTGCGTAACATTCCCGCAGAGGAGCACAAGCATGTGCACCGCGCCGTGCTGCTGCTGCGCCTTGCCGTGGCGCTGAACCAGGACCGCGCCAGCGACGTGCTGCGGGTTGCCGCAAGAGTCTATCCCAAGCGTGTGTATCTTGAGGTGCAGCCGGGCCGCACCGGCGCGGAGTTGGAGCTGTGGTCGCTGCGCAAGGAGGCGGATTACTTCCGCGAGGTCTTCGGGCGCGAGCTCTTCGCCACGCTGGCATAGAAAGACCGCGCCATGCGCGGATCAATCAGCCACTGAAGCAGCGGCGGATGCTTGGACATGTCGATGCGCGCCACCGAGCCCTTGCGCATGCGCACGCCGGCGCCGCCGTTGCCCGTGATGAGCTGCCCCAGAAACTTGAACAGATTGGGATTGTGGCCCACCATCAGCACGTCTTCCCGGTCGGCGTACTTCTCCATCAACTGCAGAAAGTCGGCGTAGCCGGCGTTGGGGCCGAGTGCGGGGCTCACTTCGACCCTGGCTTCGTAGCCCAGTTCCGTGCCCACAAGCTGCGCGGTTTGCAGGGAGCGCTTAAGAGGGCTTGAGATGATCACATCCACCTGCACCTTGAGCGCGCTCAGCAGGCGCGCCATCAGAATGCACTGGTCCTTGCCTTCCTTGAGGAGGGCGCGCTTGGCGTCGAGGGCGGCGTTCTCGCGCCGGACTCCTGCATTGGCATGGCGCATGAGGTAGAGGTTCATCGGGATGGATGCAGCGGGCTTAGAGACGCGGCGTTTGCTCCTTGATGGACGATGGTATCACGCCGGTGAGCCACAGCGATGTCTGCTAGGGCCGCGCGTCCTCCGCCGTGGGACGCACCGTCCACAGCTCGCTCACCAGCATGCCGCCCAGCCACGTGCGCTGCCGCGACAGCGTAAATCCGGCTTCGTCCAGCGCCTTGCGATGATTCGGCAGGCGAAACACTGAAAGCCCGGTGAGCACCCAGAAGGCAAAATAGAGTGCGGTGATGAGCGGCCGCGCCACCAGCCATCCAAACCAGCCCGCGGGAATGGCGAACTCCGAGACTACCCAGGTGGCATCAGGCCGTACGCACAGGCGCAGCCGCCTGGCCAGGGCCACCACCTCCCTGGTCGTCAGGCAGTCCAGAAAGAAGTGCGTGACAATCAGGTCGAGCGTCGGCGTCAGCGGTTCCCACAGCCGCGCATCGGCCAGGTGAACGCGAATGCGCGCGGAGCGGATGCCCGCGTTGTCCACCATCGCGCGCAGCATGGCCGGGCTGGCGTCGAGCGCGTCAACAAGGACGGCGGGATTTTCCTCGAGCAGCCGCGCAGTGAAGCGCCCATCGCCATCGCCAATCACCAGCGCATTGCGGCTGGCGAGCATTTCATCGAGAAAGGCAAAACGGCAGCGCGAGAGGAGCGGGCCGCAGGTGGCCATCTCCAACCAGCGATACACGCCGGCGAGGCCGTTGAAGTTCGGCGCTTTCCTCATCGCAGCACCAGCAGGAACGGCGTGAGCAGAACGAGGTCGGCCACGGCCCGCAGCGCAAGCGGCGTCATGCGACTGCGCGCGCGGTCCAGCAGCGCCAGCAGCAGGGAGCTGGCTGCTCCGGCGGCAAACAGGGCGGCAGCACGTCCCTGCACAGGAGCAAAGACACTGGCCAGCAGCAGCCCGATGAAGGCCAGCAGTCCCGCGGCGACAAAGATGCGCGCCGCATGGCTGGCGGACTCCCAGCGCTCGATGGCGTGGCAGTTGAGCCAGGCCAGTGCCGCGAAGAATGCAATGGGCGCAAGCATCAGCCAGAGCGCCGCTGCGGGCGTGGCCTCCAGCCGCATACGCGTGACGGTCGGCAGGGCGCATCCCGCGGTGAAGAGCACGCCCACAAGAAATTCCTTTGAGAGCACCGGCCGGAGCCACGAGGGCGCGCGGCGGCGCGAGTGCACGCCGGAGAAATATGCCAGCGCAGCAATGCCCAGCGCAGAGTTGCGCTCGCGCAGGCCCGCAGGCATCAGGATGAAGATGATGGCCGCAGCCGCCGCGCCGGTTGCGATGGCCAGAGCCAGAAGTGTGCGGCGATGCCGCCAATGGAAGAAATGGCGCTCGCGCAGCCGATGAAGCGCGCCGGAGCGCAGGCCGCTGCGGGCATCCAGCAGGCGGTCGCCGATGTACACGGTCCACGTGCCTAGCGCCAGCAGCACCGGCACCCACGCGGGCAGCCGTACGCCCGCCGCCCACGCAAACGCCAACGCCCACGCCACCGCGACGGTGGGTGCGTCAAGGCTGGCCAGATGCCACAGGCGCAACGGAGCAGGCGCGTCGAAGAGGCTGCGGCGGACGCCAGACCAGAGCGGAGCCGGCTTGAGCAGGGAAGACGCCACTGCTTCGATTGTAGGACGAGACAGGCAGGTGGCACATCAGGCCCTCGCGCTCTCAACCAATGACCGGATTCTGGCGTCAACGTCAGCCGCGCTCGCAAAGAACGGAGTCTTGACACACTGAATCGATAACTCGCAGCTTTCCGGCGAATAATTCCACGCAACTTCAACGCCGTATTTCGAGGCCGTGCCGCTGTTGCCCGTCAATTCAATGCCCGCTTCTCTGGCTTTTTCCACCAGCTTTCCGTATTGCCCGGGATCAATGCCGGCGAACACCTGTGGTGCGCTCTGGGTCATGATCGTCTCCTTCATCAGTTCGTATGCGTAAGGGCGCGGAGCTGCGAGGCCGTTGCTGGTCCCACCGCCTTTTGCCACTGATCCTGTTCCGATGTTTTTGACTGTAGCAGGAGGAAAGGTAATTCTCTGCAAAGATCGG
>JAJYBT010000054.1 GCA_021778875.1 Acidobacteriota bacterium
AGCTTTTGCAGCCTCCTCGAAGCAGGATTTGCAGGCGCGTATTGACTCTGCCAAAACCGTTCTTGAACAGATTATGGCCGCGCAGGACCGTAGCATCCCGATGAACATTCTGCAGTCGGCGACGTGCGTGGCGGTTGTGCCCGGGATGCTGAAGGGCGCCTTTATTTTTGGCGGCCAGTATGGTCAGGGCGTAGTGACCTGCCGCACGGGTCACGGCTGGAGCGCGCCAGTGTTTATACGCATGGCGGGCGGGTCGTTTGGTTTCCAGATTGGCGGCCAGTCGACGGATCTAGTTCTGGTGGCGGTGAACGACAAGGGCTTTCAGGATTTGCTGAAGAGCAAGTTCAAGATCGGCGGGGACGCGTCGGCAGCGGCAGGGCCGGTGGGCCGTGCGGGGCAGGCTTCGACCGACTGGAAGATGAATGCAGAACTGCTGAGCTACTCGCGCAACAAGGGCTTGTTTGCGGGCATCGATCTGGATGGCACGAGCGTGACCCAGAACATGGAGGACACGCAGACCTACTTTGGCTCGTCGCATACCTTCGAGTCCATCCTGAAAGGGAATGTTGCTGTTCCCGTGGGCGCGGTACCGTTTGTGAAGAGCGTGGCCCAGTACTTTGTCGAGGCCAAGAAGCAGTAAGCACCAGCAGATTGAATCTTGAGCTTTTGGGCGGCCCTTGACGGGGCCGCCTTTTTTGCTGGCGCGCAGTTGCCGAGCGAGGCGGATGGACCGCTGGCGGGGCAATGAGGCCCGCGATGCCCTACACTTGTGTTTGCCTTCTACGATGCGGGAAAAGATTGAGTACTGGCTGGTGGTGGCGGTGGCGCGCGGGCTGGGGCGCATTCCGCGCGGGCTGGCGCGCGTGCTGGCCGGCGGGCTGACCTGGGCGGTTTATCTGGTGCTTGGCCGGCTGCGGCGCGTGGGCACGCGGAACCTTGAGCTGGCATTGCCGGAGATTTCAGGTAGTGAGCGGGAGCGCATTCTGCGCGGGGTATACCGGCACCTGGGCTGGCAACTGGTGGAGTTTTGCCGGATGCGGCGCTACACGGCAGAGAACACCCGGCGGTGGATTCGCACTGAAGGGCTGGAGCACTATCTTGAGGCGCGGGAGCGGGGCAGGGGCGTTCTGGTGCTGACGGGTCACCTGGGCGCGTGGGAGTTGTCGAGTTTTTATCACTCGCTGATGGGCTACCGGATGGGCATGGTGATTCGGCGGCTGGACAACCGGCTGCTGGACGAGTTTGTGAACGGCATCCGGTGCATGCATGGGAATCGCGTGCTGCACAAAGACGACTTTGCGCGCGGGCTGCTGAAGGCGATGCATGCAGGCGATACGGTGGGCATCCTGATGGACACGAACATGACGCCGCCGCAGGGGGTGTTTGTGGACTTCTTTGGGCGCAAGGCGTGCACGGGCTCCGGGCTGGCGCGGGTGGCGCTGAAGACAGGAGCGGCGGTGCTGCCGGGGTTCATGTTGTGGGAGCCGGGAGAGAGCCGGTACGTGCTGCATTTCGGACGTGAACTGAAGTTTGCGCGAACGGGGGATGCGGAGGCGGACATCATGGCGGCCACGCAGCAGTGCAATGACGTGCTGGAAGCATGGATACGACGCTATTCTGATCAGTGGCTGTGGATTCATCGCCGCTGGAAGACGCGCCCGCCCGGCGAGGCGGGGCTGTATTGAGGTGAACGCGGATGACGCTGGGGGAATTGATCGAGAACCTGGGTGGCAAGCTGGTGCAGGGCGACCCGAAGTGGGACGTGAGCGGGATCTCCACGATTGAGAAGGCGAGCACGTTTGAACTGGTGTTTGCGGAGTCTGCGGCGGCGGCAGACGCGTTGGCGAGCAAGGCCGGGATGGTTGTGCTGGAGCCGGGCGCAGCGGAGGAGTATCCGCGGGGCAAGTGCATTATCGAAGCGGACCAGCCGCGCCTGTGGTTTGCGCGGGCGGCGAAGCTGCTGGATATGCGACATCTGGATCCGGGGATTCACGCAACGGCGACGGTGCCGAGCGATGTGTTTCTGGCTCCCGGGATCATCATCGGGCCGGGGGTTGTGGTTGGTTCGCATGCGCGCATTGGCGGGCGCACGCGCATTGACGCCGGTGCGGTGATCGGCGAGGGGGTGGAGCTTGGCGCAGAGTGCCATATTTACCCGCGGGTGGTGATCTATCCAGGGACGACGCTGCGTGACCGAGTGGTGGTGCATTCCGGAGCCGTGCTCGGAGCGGACGGGTTTGGCTATGTGCGGGACAGGGCGACGGGCGAGTACACGCAGTTTCCGCAGAATGGGACGCTGGTGATCGAGAGCGATGTGGAGATTGGCGCGAACTCGACGATTGATCGCGGGGCGCTGGAGGAGACGAGAATTCGCCGGGGAACCAAGATCGACAATCTGGTGCATGTGGGCCACAACTGCGATATCGGCGAAGACGTGATTCTGGTGGCTCTGACGGGCATTTCCGGGTCAAGCACGGTGGGCAAAGGCGCGGTGATTGCGGGCCAGGTTGGCATTGGAGACCATGCGCGTGTGGGGCCGGGCGTGATTCTGGGCGGGCAGGCGGGCGTGCTGAGCGGCAAGACGGTGACCAATGAGGGGCTGAGGCCAGGAACGGTGCTGTGGGGCACACCTGCGCGGCCGCTGAGGCAGGTGCTGCGCGAGCAGGCGACGCTGGCGCGGCTGGCGCGACGCCAGGGCAAGACGCCAGAGAAGGAATAACGGCGATGGCGGTGATCGTCGTGGGCGGCAGCGGGCGAGGCGTGGGGAAGACTGCGCTGATATGCGGGCTGATTGCGGCGCTGCCGCAGTTTGGCTGGGCGGCGGTGAAGGTGACCAGCCACGCGTACGGCCAGCGCGAAGCGATCTGGGAAGAGACGGATGCCGGGCAAACGACGGACACGGCGCGCTATCTGGCGGCGGGGGCGCGACGGGCGCTGCTGGTGACTGCGGGCGAGGATCAACTGGCGCTACGGCTCGGCGAGCTGAGAGAGCGACTTGGAGCGGGGGCGCATGTGATGTTTGAGTCGAACAGCGTGTTGCGGCATGTGACGCCGGATATTTGCCTGGCGGTGATGAGTGGCGCAGGAGGTGAGGCAAAGCCTTCCTTTTGCGAGGCGCTCGAGCGCGCGGATGCTCTGGTGTCAGAGGTCGGCCTGGTGATTCTGGTGGCTGGGGGAAAGCGGACGTTTCGACTGGACAGGCTGGACAGCATTTCAGATGAGATGGGGAATTGGCTGCGAAAGCGATTGCCGCACGGATGACCTGGGCGCAATGGGCCTGGTACGCGGCGTACGCAGCATTGGCAAAGCGCGACTGCGCGCGCAAGGGAGGAAACAATGGACCGAAGGGATTTTTTGAAGACGGCAACGACTGCGGCGGGAGCGGCAGCGACGGAACATCTGCTGGCGACCGTGCTGCATGCGGAAGGAAAGACGCCTGAGGCAGACGGCATGATTTATCGCACTCTAGGCCGCACGGGGGAACGCATTTCAGGCATTGGGATGGGCGGGTATCACATTGGCAATTCGTCGCTGACGGAGCAGGGAGCGATTCAACTGATCCGGCAGGCGATTGACCGGGGCATCACGTTCATGGACAACTGCTGGGACTACAACGACGGCGTGAGCGAAATCCGCATGGGCAAGGCGTTGGCGGGCGGCTATCGGCAGAGGGTCTTCCTGATGACGAAGATTGACGGGCGCACGAAGGCAGCGGCCGCGCAGCAGATCGACGACTGCCTGCAACGGTTGCAGACGGACCATGTGGATCTGATGCAGTTTCATGAGGTGATTCGGCTGGAAGACCCGGACCGGATTTTTGCCGAGGGCGGCGCGATGGAGGCGATGCAGGAGGCGAAGAAGGCAGGCAAGGTTCGCTACATCGGGTTCACCGGGCACAAGGATCCATATGTGCATCTGCGCATGCTGGACGAGGCGCGCAGGCGCGGGTTCCACTTTGACGCGGTACAGATGCCGCTGAACGTGATGGACCCGCACTTCAGGAGCTTTGAACGCGACGTGCTGCCGGTGCTGGTGCGGGAGGGGATTGCTCCGCTGGGCATGAAGGCGTTTGGGGACCACTACATTCTGGACAGCAAGACGGTGAAGCCCATTGAGTGCCTGCACTATTGCCTGAACCTGCCGATTGCCACGCAAATTACGGGGATTGACAACCAGATGGTGCTGGACCAGGCGCTGGAGGCGGCACGAAGCTTCAAGCCGATGGCGCAGGCAGAGGTGGCGAGCCTGCTGGAGCGGACGAGCAGGGCGGCGGTGGACGGGAAGTATGAGTTGTACAAGACGACCAGCCACTTCGACGGGACGGCGCACAAACCGCAGATGCTGGGATAAGGATCTGGGAAGACAAAGCGCGCCGGGGAATCAAATAGGTTCCCCGGCGCGCTTTGTTTTTTTGAGATGCTATTTTTCCGGTGGGAATGGCTCGGCTTTGAGGGAGCCGTCGCGCTGCTTGATGAGCATCTGCACTTTGCCTTCGGCGGCTTCGAGCTCCTTTTTGCACGAGGCGGAGAGACCGACGCCTTCCTCGAAGAGCTTGAGCGACTCTTCCAGGGTGAGTTCTCCCTTTTCGAGTTTGTCGACGATGGTTTCGAGCTTCTTGAGCGACTGTTCGAAGGTGGACATGGGGCTTACTCCGTAACCGTCGGGGGTTTGGGCAGGACGCTGGCGATGACTTCGGCGGCGGCTGCGTAGCGGCCGAAGGGGGCGCTGACCTGGACGCCCTGGACGTAGGGGCGTACGGCTTCAAGCATTTCCTGCGCGATGCGGATGCCTTCCTGACGGGCGGCATCGGGCGTATCGGCCTGGGCCATGCGGAGCATGATTTCCTCGGGCATGGAGACGCGGAGGTCGTTTTTCATGAACTCGGCGTTCCGCAGGCTTGTGAGGGGCCAGATTCCGGCGATGACAGGGATTCTGAAGTCCTCGATGCGCATGAGGAAGTTTTCGAGGAGGCGCAGGTCAAAGACGGGCTGCGTGATGGCGTACTCGGCGCCGGCCTCGACCTTGTACTGAAAGCGGCGCAGTTCATGCTCGATATCGGGCACTCCGGGGTTGGCGGCGACGCCGATGGTGAAGTTGGTGGAGGCGCCGATGGAGTTGGAGCCGATGTCGAGCCCGTGATTGAGGCGTTGTACGAGGTTAACGAGGCCGATGGAATCGACATCGAAGACGGCGGTTGCGTCAGGATAATTGCCCAGTTTGGGCGGGTCGCCGGTGAGGCAGAGGATGTTGTGCAGGCCGATAGACGAAGCGCCGAGTAGGTCCGACTGGATGCTTAGGATGTTGCGGTCGCGGCATGTGTAGTGGAGGATTGTCTCAATGCCGGTGTGCTGCTGAATCTGGATGCAGAGGCTCTGGGCGCTCATGCGTGCCGAGGCGCGGGGCGAGTCCGGCACGTTGATGGCGTGTACGCCGAGGCTTGCGAGGAGGCGCGCGCCTTCGATTTCGCGGGAGCAGTCGATGCCGCGGGGAGGAACGATTTCAACGAGGGCGACGAACTTGCCCTGTTCGATGAGGGAACCGATACGGGAGCGCTGCCCGAGGGGTGCGGGCGGAGTCTGAGTGGAAATGGCCGCGATGGTTTCGCCTTCGGTTACATGGGCCTGCGCGTCAATGGCGCGCATGGCTGAGCGCATGGCGCGAATGTGGTTGGGCGTGGTGCCGCAGCAGCCGCCTACAAACCGCGCCCCGGCGGCGATGGCCTTGCGGGCAAAGCTTGCCATGTACTCCGGCGAGCAGAGGTAGATGTTGCGGCCCTCGACGGCGCGTGGCATGCCTGCATTGGGCATGGCGGCGAGGGGCAGGGTGGTGGCGGGGCGCATGGCTTCAATCGCAGTGAGGACAGCGGAAGGGCCAGTGGAGCAGTTGACGCCGATGGCGTCTGCACCCCACTCGGTGAGCAACGCGGCGGCATGCTGAGGCGAAGAGCCGTCGAGGCAGTTGCTTTCGTCGTCTACTGTAACCATGACTATGACGGGCAGGTGTGGTGCGGTCTCATGCGCGGCCAGGAGCGCCTCATGTGCCTCATTGAGGGCGGGCATGGTTTCGATGATGATCATGTCGGCGCCAGCGTCGACGAGGGCTCGCATCTGTTCGGCAAAGGCTGCGCGGGCTTCTTCAAGGCTTGTTTTGCCGAGGGGCTCAAGGCGCACGCCGAGCGGGCCCACGGACCCGGCGACCCAGGCTTCGCCTGCCTGCTTCTCTTTGAGATGCTCGGCTGCCTCGCGTGCGATGCGGACGCCGGCGGCGTTAATCTCAGCCACCTTGCCGCCGAGGCCGTGACGCGCAAGGCGGAAGCGGTTGGCTCCAAAGGTGTTCGATTCGAGAATCTCAGCCCCGGCCTGGAGGTATTCCTCGTGAACAGATCGGATCAGGTTGGGGTCAGAGAGATTGAGCTCGTCGTAGCAGCGATTGATGAAGATGCCTCGGGCGTAGAGCACGGTGCCCATGGCGCCGTCGGCGAGCACGGGACGGCTGGCAAAGATTTCAGCAAACTTCGACATTCTTTTGTCATGCTACGGCACATGGGCGTGCCGCGCCAGCGGGGTGGGTTGCTTTGTTATACTTCGGGAGTCACAGGGTGTGCAGTACCCGGTTCCGGTCGGGGTGGCAAGAGCATCCCGGGGAAGCGGCAATTGGCATGAATTTGTTCACGCTACGGCTGCGGTTCTCTCCGCGCTTTCCGTCGAGGTAAGGATTTTGAAGAAGAGAAGTCTTTGGTTGAGCGCCGCAGGTGCCCTGGTGGTGGCAGTTGCGCTGGCAGGATGTGGTCAAACGACATACTTTGCGGGCCGTCTTCTGCCACCGAGCAGGTTGGTGAACCGCGTTCTGATTGCCGTACAGAATCCCAGCCCGTATACCAAGGGCGCACTGGAGTTTGTGGACGGCTACTACGACATCCGGTACAGCTATGACTTCAAGGTTCCGGGCTACAGTATTTCCGGGTATTCAGGCGCGCTGCCTGCGACGATCCAGAACATGCCTGAGGAGCAGCTTGGCGCGGTCTACGGCGCGGGCGACGGAAGCCTTGCGCTAATCAACTATGCCAAGGAAAGCTCCAGCGGTACCGTTGGCGGATTGAGCGGTCTCTCTTCCAGCGTGTTTTTGACCCGCAATGAGGGTTTTGCCTTTGCGGCGAACCAACTGGCGCACGTGTTTACGGCGGTAGACCGTGTGACCGGCCAGGGCGCATCCCTGAGCCTGCCCGGCGTTTATCGGGTGAGCGTGAACCCCGGAGGAACGGTGGCGCTGGCGTTCGTGCAGAACTCCGACTACCTCTACTATGCGCGCCAGCTTACGGCGGCACAGACCATAGCCTTCTCCGGCGGCGCGAGCACCTGGCCGAGGGCGGCGGTGGACTGCGAACCGCAGAACGGGCCGCTGTGGTGTCTCTTTCAGGCGCAGAGCCCGGACAATCTGGACGCAACAGGGAACTACTACGGCGCGCCGCTGGTGTTTGACCGTCCGGTGAAGGCGCTCTTTTCTGCTGACGGCGGAACTGCGTACGTGCTGAACTGCGGGCAGGAGTGCGGTGGGTCTGCGTCATCGGTGTCCGTGCTGCCGGTGGCGCCGGTCATCTATTCTGCCGGGCAGCAGTCGGGTAAATTACCGGCGACCGGCGGGGGCACCACAATTGCGATCACGGGTGGAGCGAGCAACGCGCTGGTGGTGGATTCAACCATGTACGTGGTGGGCCAGCAACTGCAGCCGGACGGACTGTTTACCGGGAACCTGACAGTGGTGAACCTTGCGAACAACACAGTCACGGCTGCGGCAGGCATCAGCGATGGCGCGCCGGGGGCGATGAGCCGGATGATTCTGGCGGATGACAATACGCTTTGGATCGGCATGACGAAGTGCAACAACGGCGAGCGCTATGCCAAGGGTCTGCCGTACGGCTGCCTCACGATGTTCAACACGTCGAGCAACAGTGTGGCGATGCTGGAGCCGTACCTGGGCGACCTGACGGGCATCGCTGACGTGGAGGGCCTGCATAAGGTCTATGTGGCGCAGGGTGGGCAGGTGTATATCTACTCCACCAAAGACGGCGCTTCGATCAACAACCAATATGTGACCGTGACCGGAACGGCCTATGATGTGGCCTACATGGACGGGCACACCGACGCCAACAACACCGTGTACTGACGAGCATGGCCGCCGCTTCCGATCTACTTCCGTTCGATGTGCTGGCCATTGCCGCGCACCGCGACGATGTGGAACAGACTTGTGGCGGCACCCTACTGCGGATGGCTGCGCGCGGGCTGCGCACTGCAATTCTGGATTTGACCCAGGGCGAAGCCGGTACGCGCGGGAGCGCCGAAGAGCGTGCAAACGAAGCGGGCGAGGCGGCGCGGCTGCTGGGCGTGGGCTGGCGCGAGGCGCTGGACCTGCCCGATGGCGCAGTAGAAAATACTTTTGAAAATCGCATGAAGATTGTGGGCGTGCTGCGCGCAGTGCGTCCGCGCGTGGTGATTTTGCCTTACTGGCAGGCGCGCCACCCCGACCACGCCACGGCGTCTACGCTTGGCTACGACGCTTGCTTTCTTTCCGGGCTGGCCAAGGTGGATACGGGTACGGCGCCGCACCGGCCCTTCAAGATTGTCTACGCCAGCCTGTATGCGGATGTGCGGCCGAGCTTCGTCGTGGATATCACGCCGTTTATCGAGCAGCGGCATGCGGCGCTGATGGCCTACCGCTCGCAGTATGCGAGCCAGGCGACGGGCAGCGGACTGTTTGTGCCGCCAGAGGAAATTCGCGAGCGAACGTTTGCTGAAGCGCGCCACTACGGACTGCTGGCTGGTGTGCGCTACGGAGAGCCGTTTGTGCAGAAGGAAGTGGGCCTGGTGGATGACTTGACGCTGCTTCCCATGAAGTCCATCTGAGATGCGCAAAGCAGTTTGACGCGCTCCCGCGGCAGGCTCTCTTCA
>JAJYBT010000055.1 GCA_021778875.1 Acidobacteriota bacterium
GCCGAAGCCCCACCTGCGCAGGGGCTGACAGGCGGCGCTGACCTGCTCCGGCCGCAGCGAGTGGGCAATCATTGGCGCGGCACCGGCACGGCTGCGACAACATCGGCGAGGACGCGGTCGGCGTCAAAGCCCTCGAGCTCGGCCTCGGGCTTGAGGATCACGCGATGGCGCAGCACGGGCTGCACGGCGCGCTTGACGTCGTCGGGGACAAGGTAATCGCGGCCATCGAATGCAGCGGCGGCCTGGGCTACGCGCATCACGCTGAGCGCCGCGCGGGGACTGGCACCGAGCAGCAGCGTGGGCCACTCGCGGGTTCGCCGCGCCAGCGCGAGCATGTAGCCGTAGAGCTCCGGCTCAATGCGAATGGAACGTACCTCGGCGCGAGCAGCATTCAACAAGCCCTCGGGGATGGGTGTGATGGCGGCGTCTTCGAGCGGCCCCGCGCCGGAGCCCGCGTGGTGGCGCTGCATCATCTGGAGCTCCTCGGCCTCAGAGGGATAGGCGACACGAATCTTCATGAGGAAGCGGTCGAGCTGCGCCTCGGGCAAGGGGTAGGTGCCTTCGAAGTCCACCGGGTTCTGCGTGGCGAAGACGGTGAACCAGGCGGGCAGGGGGCGGCGCGCGCCGTCGATGGTGACCTGCCGCTCCTCCATGCATTCAAGGAGCGCGGCCTGGGTGCGGGGCGGCATACGATTGATTTCGTCCACCAGCAAGAGGTCAGTAAAGACTGGCCCTGCGTGGAAGACGAATGAGTCTGAGCCGGGGCGCAGGATGGTGGTGCCCAGAATGTCAGCAGGCATGAGGTCCGGCGTGGCCTGCACGCGCTGAAACCGCAGGCCCAGCAGGCGGCCGAGCGCCTTGACCATGAGCGTCTTGGCGATACCCGGCACGCCCTCAAGCAGCGCATGACCCTGGCACAGCACGGCGATCAGCACCTCCTCAATGGCCGCAGACTGGCCGGAGATGATCTGTCCGAGTTCCGCGCGGGCGTGGGCGATGAGCTGGTTTGTTGCGTGGAGCGGCGGCGTTGGCTGGTTTGGATTCTGGCTTGTGGTTTGCATGGGTTCCTGGCTCATGAGGCCCTTTCCTGCGGGTTGGAGTTTCTGTCGTCGGTTGATGCGCCGCGGCGGACGGGACTGGTCGCCTCGGCCAGGCTTTCCTGATGCGCGTGCAAGGCCTGAATGAGCTTGAGAGCCGCGCGGGGGTCAATCGTCTCGTTGAGCACGGCCTCTTCGCAAGCGGCCAGGTCGGACTCAAGGCCATCGCCGACGGATGGGAAGCGACGCCGGATGACGGCGGCGAGTTCTGTGGCGCTCATCGCGGCGGGGCGCAATCCGCAGAGGCGCAGGGCATGGCGGCGGAAGCGCTCCAGCGCCACGGCGACGGCGGTGGAGGATGCCCCTGCGCTGCGATAGAGCGAGCCGAGCGCCTCAACAAACTCGATGGGCGCTGCGCGCTCCGGCGGCGGCAGTTCGCGGACCGGGCCGCTGCGCCGGCTGAAGCTGAAGACGATCAGCAGTCCCAGCACGGGCAGGCCAATACGCAGCAGGTTCAGCGCCGGGCCGGCGGCGTAGCTCCAGGTGGAGCGCGCCTCGCCGTGCAGCGACTCGTCCCAGTAGAAGCGGCGTCCTTCGCGCGGCCCCAGCGAGTTGAGCAGCAGGTCAAGATTGTGCGCGCGGGCAAGAGAGGCATTTTCCAGCGGCGTGGCGCTGGCCCACCACACCACGTGCCCCTTGCCGTAGTCGTACTCCACCACCGCGGGCTGCCCGGCGCAGGTGTACTCGACGCGCTGGGTGGGATTGCCCACCTGCCACGTTGCCGTGGGCACCATCCACACTGTGCCGGAGCCGGCCAGCGGATCGAGCCCCTCGGACTCCAGCTCGCAGGCGGCAAAGCTGAACTCGCTGGGGGTGTCTGGCGCGCCGCCGGGCAGGATGTAGCCGCCCCAGAAGCCGGTGGAGAGCACGCGTCCACCGCGCTCGACGATCTGCCGCACGGCCTTGCCGTCTTCAGGCTCGCGGGAGAAGGGCTGCGCAAAGATCACCACGGTGTCCGGCCCCGCGGTTTCGGCCAGCTCAGCCAGCGGATGCTCCCAGCGCTCGACCGGATAGCCGGAACGCAGCAGTGTGTCATAGGCGGCGCGCGCGCCATGCTGACCCGCAAGATAGCTCGACGGCAATGGATTGTCGTTGCCGTTTGCGTTGGGCAGCAGAAAGCCGATGAGACCGGCGAGCACGACGGCGATGCCCACGCACCACAGCACGAGGCGGCGGTCCCCGGCGTCGAGCGCGGAGAGGAACTTCATTGCGCACCGCCTTTGGCGTGTTCTGCCGCGCTGCCGCCTGCGATGAGCCCGGTTGCAAGCTCCTCGGCCTGCCGGTAGTCGAGCTCTCCGGCGGGCAGGCCGCCGTACCAGGTGCGCTCAAAGCTGCGGGTGAGCTGGGCCAGGCCAGCACTGCGCGGGTCACCGGCGGCCATCAGCGCAAGATACTCGCGCGGGGTGCGGGCGCGGTCGGCGGGCCACAGGCGCTTCGACTCCAGGCGCGCAATGGCAGACCAGTACACACAATGAATGGCCTCGCGCCACTGGCCGGCGGCGGCGGCGCGGCGCGCGTCGTCAAGCCAGCTTTGCCAGTTGCGGGCCGCGGCGGCCTGCGGCGCGGGCGCAATGCTCTCCGGCGCGAGACGCATGCGCCAGCGGCGCTCCAGTTGCAGCAGGCCCCAGGCGAGCGCGGCGCAGACGAGCAGGATGAATCCCCCGACGAGGACGCGGCCCACCCAGGGAGAGCGGCTGCGGAGCGCGGCTGCGGACTGGAAGAGGTGATTGAGCCACTTGCCGGCCTTCTCCAGCACGGAGTTGGTGGCCGTGGGCTGTTCGAGATTGCGGAAGTCGGCCCCGTCGAGGACCTGCCGCATGGTACTGCGCTCGGCGGCGTGCGCGGGGCTGGGCGCGGCAACTGAGCCTGCCTGCGCCAGGTCGCGGGCCAGGCGCTGCGCGGCCATCTGCAACAACTGGCTGGTTGACGGCGGAGCGGGCTGCGCCTCCGACTGCTGCCGGTCCTTGCCTGCATCGCGCGCGGGCGCGGGTGCGGGCTCGTCCGGCTCCTCAGCTTTTGAAAACAGCACGCGGAGCCAGCCGTAGCGCACCAGGCGTCGCTCGGCGTTGGCGGCGCTGGAAACAGGAATGCGATCATCCGGCCCGACGAGGAGCGGATCGCAGTGGGTCAGGTCGCGCGCTTTGGCGCAGGCCTCCACCAGAACAGAGAGAGCCTGCAGGTGCGCACGGTACTCTGCGATGGAGACATCGTGCCTTTTGCCCGCCACCGGAACAGACGCGGACGGAGCAGGCGCAGGCGCGCGCGCCTGCGCCAAGGCCAGCATCGCGGCGCACGCCAGCAGTGCGAGCGCGCCGCCACTTCTCCGGTGCCGCATACCCAGCGCCATATGCGCCGATGATAACGGAGAACCGCGCTCTTGCAGCAGCCGGGCGTGCCCGTTCATGCCTTTCAATTCACCGTGCGCCCGCGGGGTGAATCCACATGGCGTTTCCACCGCCTGAAACCATGTGCACATGCAGCACCGTGTTCCGGTCGACGGTCTGCGTGGCGAGCGTGGTGTGTGTGGCCACCTCGGCCGCGTCCGGCGCATCCGCATAGGTCTCGGCGACGTACTTGCCCTGGCCGAGAAAACTCAGCGGCACATCAATGTCCCGCTGGTCCCAGTTGGTGATTGAGCCGACGTACCAGTCGTTGCCGCTTCGCCGCGCCAGCGCGATCCACTCCATGGGCTGACCGCCGATGACGCGAATCGCGTCCCACGCCGCCGGAACGCGCTTGATGAAGTCGAACTCCTTCTGTCCCTGGTAGTGCTCCGGATAATCGGAGACCATTTCCAGCGGGCTCTCGAAGACCACGTAGAGGGCAAGCTCCTGTGCGCGGGTTCCCAGGCTCATGGGCATCACGTTGCGCGCCACAAAGTTCTTCAGGTTGCTGTTGTCGAAGGCTCCGGGCGTGTAATCCATGGGCCCGGCGAGCATGCGGGTGAAGGGCAGCGTGGCGTTATGCGCCGGAGTGACACGCGCGCTCCACTTGAGATATTCCTTGCCCATGACGCCTTCGCGCGTCATCAGGTTGGGATAGGTGCGGCGCACGCCGTCGGGCTTGAATGCGCCGTGGAAGTCGATCATCAGGTGATGTTCCGCCGCGACCTCGAGGACGTGGCGATACCAGTCCACCATCTGCTGGTCATCGCGATTCATGAAGTCGATCTTGACGCCCGCGATACCCCACTTCTCGAAAAGAGGAAATGCCTGGTCCATGTATTTATCCACGGAGGACCAGTGGGACCAGAGCCAGATGCGCACGTTCTTTTCCTTCGCATAGCGCAGCAGCTCCGGCATATCGATCTGCGGCGTGACCTGGGTGATGTCGGCCAGCGCTGCGTAGTCCTCCGGCCCGTTGCGACGCGCCAGCGCCCACCCGGCATCGATAAGCATGTATTTGAATCCGGACGCCGAGGCGAAGTCAATGTAGTGCTTCATCGTGGCGGTATTCATGCCGGGTTTGAAGGTGACGCTCGGAGCCGCCTCGCCCGACCACCAGTCCCACGCCGACTTCCCGGCCTGAATCCACGACGTGTCCTTGATTTTTGATGGCGGATTGAGATTCAGGACGATGTTTGACTCGATCAGCCTCCCCGGCTCATCGCCGATCATCAGGACGCGCCAGGGGCTGGTCACCGGCGCGGGCGCATCGACGGCGATGCCCGGCTCATCGACCCGCGGCGCCAGCTCCGCCCTCACGCTGAAGTGGCCCGCATCCTTGCGCAGATACATGCCGGCGAAGTGATCGATATCCGCTTCGGTAATGGCCACCCATCCGATGCCCGGCTCGTGGACCAGAAACGGCAGCGCGATGAGCCAGTCCCGGTGCAGCCCGCTCACCATGCGCAGTTGGTACTCGTCCTCATACGACGAATGAAAGCCATCGAGCACCAGCGGATAGGTGACCGCATCCTTTACATACGTGAACTCCGTCGCGTCATGCGCAATGCGCACCTGCTGGAGCCCCGGCTGCTGCGGCACGATGTAGCGAAAGGCCACGCCGTCGTCGAAGACGCGCGCCTCGATTGTGAGATTGTGCCCGGCTGCATCGGCGAAATCGGCGCGCGCGCTGTTGTAATGGTTGCGCACGGTGCTCGTCTTGCCCACGGGGATGGTGTAGCTCTCGTCCACGCTCGCGGTCTGCTCGCTGGTCTTGCGCATCCCGGGGCCAAGATTTGTGTTGCCCGATAGCTGCAGCCCCAGCTTCGACGCGGCGATCAACGGCTGGCCATGGAACTGGACCGCATAGTGCAGGCTTGCGGCGGCCTGCGTCTCGGCGGGCGCTTGCGAGCCAGCGCCTGGCGGCGCGGCATCGAAGAGCAGCAACGTGATCTGGCCGTTGGGGGAAGTCACGCTCAGGCTGGGCTTCTGACTGTCTTGAGCAGCCAGGAGCGCGACGCCAAAGACAGCAGGCAGGCAGAACAGGGTTACACGCAGAGCAGACATTCTTCCTCCGTGGCGATGCGTTGGGTTCAGAGCTATTTTTCAGGCTTTGCAGCTCCGCGCCAGTTTACTCCGCCTCGGCGCGAGGCAGTCCGCCAGCGGGGGCGGCGGCCAATTCTGTCCCGGCCTGCGCGGCTTCCGGGCGCGGCGGGAGCATGCCCGCGGCCTCCATCATCCGCTCGATGTCGTAGCCTTCCTTGCGCATGCGCTGGTCATAGTAGAAGAGCGTGAGGCCGGTGGCATAGATAGGTCCGACAAAGGTGTTGGTGCAGAACGCGACCACCTGCTGCAGCACGCTGACGCCGAAGGACAGCACGCCGTGATTCTTGTAGCCCACCACGAAGAATCCTGCCTGGGTGACGAGCAGCAGGCCGAGCTGAACGGCAATGACCAGCAGACCGAGAAGGAAGATGCGGCCGCGCGAGCCTTTGCTGAGTTCGATGCTGCGGCGGATGGCCGGGCGGGCTTTGAGGTCCTCCATGACGCAGGCCGGCACGGCGAGAGAATACCGCAGGCCCATCAGGACTGTGTAGATGAAGGCCGGAACAAGCAGCAGGAGGAACACGGCGGTGGCGACGCCGAAGACCAGCATGGACTGGGTGCCTGCCCCGCCCCGGGCCTGGCTGCTGTTGAAGTGAAGGACCATGCCGAAGTAGACCGCGTAGAGCAGCACGATCGGCAGCCAGACAACAATGGCCGCAATCGTCATGAGCCAGAGGTAGCGTCCCAGGCGGGGCAGAATGCTCAAATAGGCTCCGCGGATGGTTGCCGGCCTGCCCACGTAGAGCCAGCCGACGGCGCGGTTGTTGGCCGCGACAGCCGCCCCGGCAAAGAGGAACGCCAGCAGCAGGGACAGGCCGGAAATGCCCAGGGCAAGCCAGCCAAGCTGACTCGCCACATGAGCGGCCTGCAACAACTGATGCAAGCCAATCTGCAACAGGCTCAGCACCAGCAGCGCGCCGGCATACACGGCGGCGATGCCGGCGAAGAGCAGAAAGTTTGACCGGTAAAGCTGGGCGGTGCGGTCGAGAATCTCGCCAAGTGAGAGGGGGCGCAGATTGGTTTCCATGCCAGGGTCCTTTGGGATCAGCAGCGGGGCGCTTGCCGGGATACTAGCACAGCCGGAAATCTCTCCGCCCGGCGTTCGCATGCCACCAAGGTGGCAGTGATTTTATTTGTAGAAAAGTAACCGGGGCGCAAGTTTGGGATAAACTGTAGGCCCGCGGTGGATAAGTTGATGCTACCGATCAACGACCTGGCCAAAGCCTGCGCCCGCTCCACGGATGCAATGGAGTGGGAAGAGCTTCTGCGCCGATGCGCACCCATAGCCTCGCTGGTGGCGGCCCGCGTGGCCCGGCTGTGGCTGGGCAGCTCCAATCCGTCTGTCGTAGACGATATCGTGCAGGAAATCTTCCTCAAGCTGTGCGATCAGGAGCGGCGCATCCTCAGGGACTTCAAGCCGCGCGGCGAGGACTCCTTTCTGGGCCTGCTGCGCATTGTGTCCGCCTCGGTGGCCAACGACTATTTCCGGCGCCAGTACTCGGCGAAGCGCGGCGGCAAGGTGGTGACGGTCACGCTGAGCGATGCGCCCACGCCGAAACTGCCTGAAGCGCAACAGGGCAGCGCGGGCATGCAGAAGGTCGTGCTGTATTCGGAGCTCGACCGCAAGATGCGCTCGGCGCCGGGGATTATCGCGGAGCGGGATCGCACCATTTTCTGGCTTTATTATCTACAGGGGCTGACCGCAGAAGAAATAGCCGAGCTGCCGGTTGCAGGATTATCCGCAAAAGGCGTGGAGAGCGCGCTGCACCGCGTAACCGCATGGTTGCGCAAGGAGATAGGCGCGCACAGACCGGGCGGCCCGGCGGAACCAGCCAAAGAAACCGGCTGAACCGCAAAGGAATCCCGACCCGCTCTGCGATATGTACAGTGGAATGACGAAAAGCAATCCCAATTCGAACCATGCGGCGGGCCAGCCAGCCGGCAACCCCGGAGACGGGCTTGACCGCGCATTGGAGGATCTGGCCGCGCTGGCGTCATCCCGCGCGGATACGGCCGGCTTCTCGCCTGCGGGCGCCGAGGCTTGTCCGGAACCGGGCGAGTGGTTGCGGCTCGCAACCGGCGAAGCGCCCGCTTTCGAAGTCGAATCCCTGCTGGCGCATGCAGCGATCTGCCCTGTCTGCCTTGCACGGCTGCGGCAGAGCCAGCATGTGCTTTCGCAGGATGTGTCGCAGGATGAGTCTGAGGAATTCTCGCGATTTGCTGCGCTGAGCCCGCAGTGGCAGCATTGCCTGGCCGTTGAGCTTGCCCGAACGCCGCAGCAGCCGGCGCGGAAGAGAGCGCTGGGACGGCTTGCCTGGGCAGGCGCAAGCGTGATTACGGTGCTGGTTGCCGTGGCCGGAGCGGTGGCGTGGTGGCAGCATCAGAATGCCCCGCAGAGGCTGCTGGCCGAGGCCTACAGCCAGACGCGCAGCTTTGACCTGCGCATTCCCGGCGCGGGCTACGGCGAAGTGAACCCGCAAACGCACCTGCGCGGCGGCGCGATGGATCGCGAGTCGGCTCCGCTGCTGGCGGCGCGCGCGCAGATTGAAAGCAAGCTGGAGAAATCGCCCGCGGACCCGCACTGGCTGCAACTGAAGGCGCGGGCATACCTGCTGGACGAGGAATACGATGCCTCCATTGACATCCTCGACCGGCTGCTGGCCGCCGGACCTGTGACTCCCAGCCTGCTGGCCGACGGCGCTTCGGCCTATTTCGAGCGGGGACTGGCCACAAGCAGCGAGAACGACCGCGCCACGGCTCTGGACTACCTGCGCCGCGCCGACGAACTGTCTCCCGACGACCCGGTGGTGCTGTTCAATGAAGCGCTGGTGATGGAAGATCGCGGCCAGGTGATGAACGCCGTCGAGACCTGGAATCGCTACCTGAATTTCGAGCGCAATCCCCAATGGCTGGAGGAGGGCCGGCGGCGACTGAAGGCGCTGGAAGACGAGCTGAACCAGTTGAAGAGCCACCAGAGCCGCATGGAGCAGCACCTCGCCACGCCGCAGGCCATGACAGCGCTGGCGGCAGCCCCGGGCACACTCGCAGGCATCGACGAGGAATTTTCCTCCACGCTGCTGCCCCGGCTGCTGGACGCGGCCTATCCTCTGCCGGGCGACCGCTCGCGCGGTTCCCCATGCAGCGCGAACTGCTCTGCCGCCCGCACGCTGCTGCAAGCCCTTGCCGCTTCCCTTGAAAAGAATCATCAAGACCCCTGGCTCGCTGACCTTCTTCCCTCCCCCACATCTCCAGTAAGCGACAGCTTTGCGCGCGCTAC
>JAJYBT010000056.1 GCA_021778875.1 Acidobacteriota bacterium
TGACTTCGCAGTACAACACTCTGGAAGCGCAGGTGAATGCAGCAGGGTCAGGCGGCGCTGCGAATGGTACGAATACGCTGGCGGACATCAAGGACAGGGCATCAGAGCGACAGGTCCTGAGCATCTACGATGATCGCATTCAGACCGAGCAGCAACTGGCCGCGGTTTACGGCAGGTGGTCCGATCAGGTGCTGCTGCAGCATCGCATTGTGCTGCATCTGATTCTGCAGTCGCTTGCGTTAATCCTGGTGATTCTGATCAGCATGCTGCTGGCCGATGCCCTGGTGCGCCTGCTGATGGCGCGCCCCAATCTGGACCGGCGGCAGATGCATACGCTGCGCACGATCTTCGAGGTGAGCATCCAGGTGCTGGGAGCGCTGCTCATTCTGCTTGTCATCTTCGGATCGCCGCAGCAGACGCCTACCATTCTGGGCCTGGCCACGGCAGCGCTCACCATCGCGCTGCAGGACTTCATCCTCGCATTTCTGGGGTGGTTTGTCCTGATGGGCAAGAATGGCATTCACGTCGGCGACTGGGTGGAGATCAATGGCGTGGGCGGCGAGGTGATTGAGGTGGGGCTGTTCAGCACAACACTGCTGGAGACAGGCACGCTGGCCGACAAGGGACTGCCGACCGGTCGCCGCATCGCGTTCATCAACAGCTTTGCAATTCGCGGGCAGTTCTTCAACTTCTCAACGGCGGGGCAATGGATGTGGGATGAGATCAGCACAACCATGCCTGCGGGCAGTGATATTCACGCCGTGGCCGAGAACATGCACAAGATGGTGGAGGAAGAGACGGCAGAGAATGTGCATGCGGCCGAGCAGGAGTGGAAGCGCGGCGCGCACGGAGACAGCCTTAGCCGATTCAGCGCGGCGCCGGTGGTGAATCTGCGTCCCTCAGGCGGTGGCGCGACGGAAGTGGAGGTGCGGTACGTTACCCGAGCCTCAGGACGATTTGAAATGCGCAACCGGCTGTATCAGCGGATGGTGGATTTGCAGCAAGCTGTAAGCGCAAGGCCAGCCGTGGCGCAATAGGACGACCGCGTCTGCGGGCGTGTTGACAGGAGCAGAGTGCTGCATTTACGCTGTTTTGTAGATGCAGAGCCACCGCCATCACGGTCACCATCACCATCATGGACATACCATGTCGGCGGACTGCTGTGGCCTGAGCTAAACGGCCAGAGAGATTCAGAACTACCAAGCCCGCCGGCAACCCTGCCGACGGGCTTTTTCATGCGCGGCATGTGTTGTCCCATACAAACAACGAAAAAAGGACCAGGAAGCCAGGAAGAAGATGAGCAACGAGACCCCGAAGATTGATTTTGAAAAGATGGACGGCCTGGTGCCGGGCATTGTGCAGGACGCCCGCACAGGCGAGGTACTGATGCTGGGATTTCTGAACCCGATCAGTTATGCGAAGACGTTGGAGAGCGGCTATGTCACGTTCTGGAGCCGCACCCGCCAGAAGCTGTGGATGAAGGGCGAGAGCAGTGGCAACCGCCTGCGCATTGTCTCCGCATCTACAGACTGCGACAACGACACGCTGCTCTTCCGCGTTGAGGTGGAAGGCGACGGCCTGGTGTGCCACGAGGGCACCGTAAGCTGCTTTACCCGGCCCATTGCAAAAGAAGAAATGGAGGCGAACCGTGGCTAATAAACTTCGTCTTGGACTGCCCAAGGGCAGCCTGCAGGACGCTACGATTGCTTTGTTCAAGCGCGCGGGCTGGAACATCTATGCCGACGGCCGTTCTTACTTTCCTTCTGTTGACGACAGCGAGCTGGAGTGCATGCTGATTCGCGCGCAGGAGATGGCGCGCTATGTCGATCACGGCGTACTGGATGCCGGGCTCACTGGAATTGATTGGGTGGTTGAGAGCGGTCTGGATGTCACCAGCGTGACGTCGCTAACCTATGCCAAGCAGAGCCGCCGCAAGGTTCGCTGGGTGCTGGCCGTGCCGGAAGGAAGCGGGTACGAGAAGGCTGAGGACCTGGAAGGCAAGATCATCGCCACCGAGCTTGTCGAAGTGACCAAGCGCTACTTCGCTGACAAGGGTGTCAACGTGAGAGTGGAGTTCAGCTGGGGAGCCACGGAAGTGAAGCCGCCCACGCTGGCCGATGCCATTGTCGAAGTGACGGAGACTGGCAGCTCGCTGAAGGCAAATCATCTGAAGATTATCGACACGGTGATGGAGAGCGAGACGCACCTGATCGCTGGCAAGGCGGCGCTTGCCGATGAGTGGAAACGAACGAAGATTGATCAGATTGCGATGATGCTGCGCGGAGCGATTGATGCACAGTCGCAGGTCGGGCTGATGCTGAATGTCCGAGTGGAGCAGCTGGACGGCGTGCTTGCCGTATTGCCTGCGCTGAACTCGCCCACCGTGTCGCACCTGAGCAACTCGGAGTGGGTTGCAGTGAACACGATTGTGGAGGAGCGTGTTGCTCGCGATGTGATTCCGCGCCTGAAGGCCGCCGGGGCAACGGGCATTGTGGAGTACCCGCTGAACAAGGTCGTGCTGTAGGGCGGCTTATTCAAGCGCAGAGAAGCGCTGATCATGTGGAGCGGCTCTTATGCAGCATGGAGCCGCTCACAGAGGCTTGAGATTGATCATGGGGAATGCGGGTTCTATCAGGAGCAGGCAATGAAGCTGATTCGGACCAGTGGGAAAGGCGCGCAGGCATCGGCGCAGGTGCTCGCGACGCTTGAGCGGCGCGGCGGCACCTCGCTTGAGTCGGTGCAGCCTGCCGTCCGTCGCATTGTGACCGCAGTGCGCCGGCAGGGAGATCGTGCACTCTTCCGCTTTGCACGGCAATTCGATGGGCTTGCGGGGCCGGCTCAGTTTCGTATTTCGCAGGACGAGATGCGCGCCGCATGGGATGCGACGGATCCGCTGCTGCGGGATGCGCTTGCAAAGGCTGCCGCGCAGATTCGCAAATTTGCGCAGCGGCAGATGCCCGGCTCGTGGAGCAAGACGGCGGGGAATGGTCTTATCACCGGCCAGTTGGTGCGGCCCATTGCGTCGGTTGGATGCTATGTTCCCAGCGGTCGCCATCCGCTGCCTTCCACTCTGCTGATGACCGCGATTCCCGCGCAGGTTGCGGGTGTGGAGCGCATTGTTGCAATTTCACCCAGGCCTGCACAGGAGACGCTGGCGGCCGCGCACCTGCTGGGAATCCGCGAGTTTTATCGGGTGGGCGGCGCGCACGGCGTGGCTGCTCTGGCCTATGGCACAGAGAGCCTGCCGCGTGTGGACAAGATTGTTGGCCCCGGCAACCTGTTTGTGACTGCGGCCAAGCGCATGGTGGCCTTTGATTGCGCGATCGACATGCTCGCAGGGCCTACAGAGATTGTGGTCACCAGTGAGCGCGGCACCGCAGCGGGCATTGCGTCGGACCTGGTTGCGCAGGCTGAGCATGATCCGGAGGCGCTGGCCGTGTTCATCACCACGCAGATGGAACTGGCGAAAGAGGTGATTGCGGAAACGCACGCGCGCAGCCAAGACAATGCGGTGGCACGAAAGGCTCTGGAACGCAATGGAGTGGTCGTTGTTGCGAAGAATATTGCAGAGGCGCGGGAGATAACGAATCGTCTGGCGCCTGAGCATCTTACGGTGGATGCGGCCAGCGACCTGGACTGGGTTCACAATGCAGGCTCTGTGTTTGTAGGCCGTTGGTCGGCACAGCCGATGGGCGATTACATCTCCGGGCCCAATCACACGCTGCCGACCGGGGGCATGGCTCGCGTGCGCGGCGGCTTGAGCGTGAACGACTTCGTCAAGCTGATTACCGTGCAGGAGTACTCTGCCGATGGCATGCGCGCACTGGGGCCGAAGGCCGCGTTGCTGGCGGAGGCGGAGGGTCTTGTGGGCCATGCCGAGGCGATTCGAACGCGCCTGCGCAGAGCGAAGGTGCAGAGGAGGCCTCGTGGTTAACGACGCGAATGCTTTGTATCCGGCGCCCCGCGCACGCGTGCAGGCGATGAAGGAGTATCACCCTCCGCTTGGCAGCCGCGATGCGCTGCGACTGGACTTCAATGAAAATACGCTGGCCTGCTCGCCCAGGGTGCGCGAGGTTCTGGGCTGCGTGTCTACGGGCCATTTGACGCGTTATCCGGAGCGGGAACCTGTTGAGGCCATGGTGGCGGCACATCTGGGCGTGCAGCCGCTACAGGTGGTTTTGACGAATGGAGTGGATGAGGCGATTCACGTCCTGTTCGAAGCATTTTTAGACGAGGGGGATGAACTGCTGTTGCCCGTGCCGACGTACACGATGTACGAGGTGTATGCGTCTGCCACGGATGCGCGGGTGATTGCGGTGCAGGCTGCGGACGATCTGCAGTTTCCCTTCGAGCGCCTTCTGGCGGCCATCACAGAGTGCACGAAGATCATTGCGATTGCCAATCCGAACAGCCCAGCCGGATCGGTGGCCACGCGGGAACAGATACTGGAGATTGCGAAACGCGCGCCGAATGCAGTGTTGTTGATCGATGAGGCCTACTTCCATTTTTATGGTGAGACGGTACTGGATCTTGTCGGCACGGTTCCAAACCTGGTGGTAGCGCGCACGTTTTCCAAGGCGTATGGCCTTGCGGGTCTGCGCCTGGGATTGCTTGCGGCAGACGCTGGCGTGGTGCGCTGGATTCGTCGTGTGCTTTCGCCCTACAGCGTGAACTCGCTGGCGCTTGCGTGCCTGCCGGCAGCGCTTGAGGATCAGAGCTATCTGGACTGGTACGTGGCGGAGGTGCTGGCCGCACGCACTGAGTTTGAATCGGCTCTGGATGCGGCAGGAGTGCGCCGCTGGCCGAGTCGCGCGAATTTTGTGCTTGTGGAGATTGGCCCGCAGCACAAGGAGTTTACAGCGAAGATGCACGCAGCCGGCGTGCTGGTACGCGACCGGTCGAGCGATCCCGGTTGCGATGGGCGCGTGCGCATCACCATTGGAACCCGGCAGCAGATGCAGCAGGCGGCACAGGCCCTGAACGAAACACTGGCGGCATTACGAGCCGGAATCGAGGCGTAATGACAAGGACGGAAGGGAATGCCCAGAGCTTGCGCACGGCGAGCTTTGAGCGCAACACGACAGAGACGAAGATTGCGATCCGGCTGACGATCGAGGGCGGCGGCCACTACAAGGTGTCCACGGGCATTCGATTTTTTGATCACATGCTGGAGCTGTTCACGCGCCACGGAGCCTTTGATCTGGAGCTGAAGTGCGACGGCGATCTGGATGTGGATCAGCATCACACGGTGGAGGATGTGGGCATTGCGCTGGGCGAGGCCTTCGATCGCGCCCTGGGGGATAAGCGGGGCATTCTGCGCGCGGGATATTTTCTGATGCCGATGGACGAGACGCTTGCCATCGCAGCTGTAGATCTGAGCGGCCGCGCGGCATTTGCCGTGGACACGAAGGTTCGCACGCGCCTGGTGGGCGACCTGCAGACCGAGCTGGTCACGGATTTCTTTGAGGGATTTGCGCGCGGGGCCAGGGCGAATGTGCACGTCAAGACCATGTATGGCCGCTCGAATCACCACAAGATTGAGGCGATCTTCAAGGCGTTTGCCAGAGCGCTGCGCGTGGCCTGCTCGCGCGATCAGCAACTGGGCGAGATGCTGCCTTCGACAAAGGGACTGCTCTGATGCGCGTGACGGTGATTGATTACAAGGCCGGGAATCTGACCTCTGTGCTCAAGGCGCTGCGGCATCTGGGCGCGGAGGCTGAGGTGACTGACGGGCCCGGACCTGTGCAGAGCGCCGAGCGGATTGTGCTGCCGGGCGTGGGACATTTTGCCGCAACGGAACGGCTGGATGCGAACGGGCTTACGCCCGCGATTCGCGCGGCCATTGCGCGCAGCGTTCCATTTCTCGGCATCTGTGTTGGCATGCAATGGCTCTTTGCGGGATCGAGCGAAGCGCCGGCGCAGCCTGGGCTGGCGCAGTTCGCCGAGGTTTGCACGCGCTTTCCGGAGGGCTCGGAGAAGGTTCCGCACGTGGGTTGGAACTCGCTGGAAGTGAGCCCGCGATCGCATCTGCTTGCGGGCGTGCAGAGCGGTGAGTTCGTCTACTTTACGCACTCGTACAAGGCGCCGGTAACGGAGAACACTGCGGCCGTTACGCACTATATTGAGCCGTTTGCCGCGGCTGTTGAAGAGCGCAATGTGATGGGCGTTCAGTTTCATCCGGAGAAGTCCGGCGCGACCGGATTGCGGATTCTGCAGAATTTTCTGGAGTGGAAGCCCAAGGAGAGCGCATGCTGACCAAACGAATCATTGCATGCCTGGATGTGCACGGCGGGCGCGTGGTGAAGGGCGTGCAGTTCGTGGACCTGGTGGATGCCGGAGATCCGGCCGCGCTGGCGGCGCGTCATGCACGTGAGGGCGCGGATGAGATTGTTCTGCTGGACATTACCGCTACGCACGAAAAGCGGCAGACGCTGCTGGACACGGTGCGCCGCACTGCGCGCGAGCTCTTTGTTCCGTTCGCAGTGGGTGGGGGAATCCGCAGCGCGCGCGATGCCGAGCAGGTGTTTGACGCCGGGGCGGACAAGGTCAGCATCAACTCCGCGGCGCTTGCGGATCCGGGCTTGATTGACGCGATTGGTCGCAGCTTTGGCGCGCAGGCGGTAGTGGTTGCGATTGATGCGCGTCGCGATCCCGTGGCCGCGGATCCGGTGAGGGATGCGCAGGTGTATGTGCAGGGTGGCCGCAAGCCTGCCGGCCGCAGGGTGGTGGAGTGGGCGCGCGAGGCAGAGGCTCGTGGAGCCGGAGAGATTTTGCTTACGTCCATGGACGCGGACGGAACGCGCGCTGGCTTTGATTGCGAGTTGACCGCTGCAGTGAGCGAGGCGGTCAGCATTCCGGTAATTGCTTCCGGCGGCGCCGGCACAGTGGCTCACTTTGTGGATGTCTTTGCGCGCGGCAAGGCCGATGCGGCCCTGGCTGCAAGCATCTTTCACTTTGGCATTTCGAGCGCGCGATCGCTCAAGCAAGAGCTGGCCAAGGCCGGCGTACCTGTGAGGCTGCCATGCTGATTCCTTCGATTGATCTTCTGGGTGGTCGCATCGTCCAGCTTGTGCAGGGCGAAAAGCTGCGCCTTGCCTTTGACGACTTTGAATACTGGATTGAGAAGTTCTCGCGCTTTCCACTGGTGCAACTGATCGATCTGGACGCGGCGATGCGGCAGGGAGACAACGCGGCCCTGGTGGCGCAGATTGCGCGACGCCTGCAATGCCAGGTGGGCGGCGGAATCCGCACTGCCGAACGCGCCAGGCAGGTTCTGGATGCCGGAGCAAGGCGCGTGATTATTGGCTCCGCGCTTTTCTCAGAGCAAGGCACCGTGAACGCCGAGTTTGCCGCGAGCCTGACGGCAAGCGTTGGTGCCGAGCACGTGGTTGCCGGTATCGACACGAAGAATGGGCGCATTGCCGTGAAGGGTTGGAAGGCACAGGTGGCGCTCACACCTGATGAAGCGATTCCGCAGCTTGATCCGCACGTTGCGGCGTTCCTGTATACGCATGTGGATGGCGAAGGCCTGATGCAGGGATTTCCGGTGGACACGGCGGCGCGTTTGCGCAAGCTTACCCAGCGCCAGCTCATCGTGGCTGGTGGAATCCGTAGCCAGCAGGAGGTGGACGCGCTGGACACGCTGGGCGCCGATGCCGTTGTCGGCATGGCAGTTTACACGGAATTGCTTGCGGTTTGATGCGCTCGAAGCGCGGCGTTTCTGCTTCCAGTCGATGCTTGAATTTCCCTTGCATTCAGGCTCCCGTTCGATATGCTGAATGCGAAGTGGCGCAATTGCCTTGAACGAAAGGAACCGGGTTGATGACGACGAAGCATGGCGGAATCCGCTTGGCGAAGCGGCTGGACGAAGTGGGATTTTCCGACATTGTGCAGATTCGCAACAAGGTGATGGGCATGCGCGCCGGCGGGGCGCAGGTGCATGCGCTGCACGGCGGCGAACCCTTCTTTGAGACTCCGCAGCGGATCAAGTATGCGGCGATTGCCGCCCTGGTGGAAAATCAGACGCACTATCCGCCTTCGTCCGGCCTGTTGCCGCTGCGCCAGGCTCTGGTGGAAAAGCTGGCGAGAAAGAACGGCATTGCTGTTTCGACCGACGAGGTGATTACAACGGTTGGCGGGTCACAGGGCCTCTATGCTGCTTTTCAAAGTGTGCTCGACCCCGGGGATGATGCGCTGGTGTTTTCGCCGCACTGGACGCCCATTGGGGATCTGGTGACCGGAGCGCAGGCGCGGCCTTTGCTGGTGCCCACGGCGACAGCGCGGCGAAATGGAATCCGGAAGACGCTGGAGCAGTTCTCCACGCGCAAGACGCGCGTGATCTACTACAACACGCCGCAGAATCCCAGTGGAGTGGTGTTTACGCGCGCTGAGGCGGAGGAGGTAGCTGCCTTTGCCCGGGAGCGCGACCTGATTGTGATTGCCGACGAGGCGTATGAGGACCTGGTGTATGACGGCGAGCACATCTCCATTGCATCGCTGCCGGGAATGCTGGAGCGCACCATTACGTCCTATACGTTCTCCAAGACCTATGCCATGACCGGGTGGCGTGCAGGATATGCCGTAGCCCGGGAGCCCTTTATGACGGCGTTGCGGAAGATCGTGCTGTACTCCACGAACGGTCTTGCCACGCCGGTGCAATATGCCATGATGGAGGCGCTCAAGACTCCGGATGCGGAGATTGCCGCGCGGCGCGAAGAGTATCGCAAGCGGCGCGATCTGCTGGTGGGCGCTTTGAACGAAGTGGGACTGGAATGCGAAGTGCCAGCCGGGGCATTTTATGCATTCCCGAACGTGGAGAAGACTCACACGAAGAG
>JAJYBT010000057.1 GCA_021778875.1 Acidobacteriota bacterium
GGTTGAAGTCCACGTGCAGGCCCACGGGCGCCGCGGCGTTGGCCACAACCAGAGGCGTGGTCAGTGCCACGTTGATGGTGTTGGTGGCGAGCGTTGCCGGCATGGTTTGAATCGTCGGAGCGCCGGCGCCGCTTGTATCCAGGTAGCCCAGGGTGGCCGCGCCCAGCCTGATGGTCACATTGGTGTAGGTGCCCTCGGGAACATTGTTCATGCTCAGCAGCGTCTGCAGTCCGTTGAAGCGCGCAAAGTCAACCGTGGGCGAGCCGCTGATCAGCTGCACGCTGTTTCCGTTGGCGTCCGTCGCGGTGATGCTTTGTACCTGCACTGTAAAAGAGGTCACGGCATCCATGGGCGCATCCGTGCCCACCACAAATGAAGTGCCGGTTTTGGCGCTCGACAAACCGCTTACCGAGCCGCCACTGCTGCAGCCCGCCACAACAAGCGTGGCGGCGCTCAGCGCAAGAAGTGAAGGGAGGACAAGTCTCTTGTGCATCCTGATGTGCATCTCTGGTACTTCGCTTTCTGCGAGCGTCCGTGGCCTCCACGGTTGCGTCGCGCAAGGGGGGATTCAGACCAAGGCAGCTGGAGAGGGACAAGGGTTGAGCCGCCCGGGCCGTTGTCAGACATCAACCCAGCCTTAGCGGAAAATGTTGCGCACCGGATGCATCTTCTTCACGGGACTTTGGTAACCTGCCCGCGGCACGTACTTGAAAAGTCGTGCTTCCTCATTCGTCGTCATCTTCAGTGCGATGGGAAACTACAAGCTCGTGCAGCAGAGTGCAGGATGCTGATTTTTAGCACTCATGCGCTTCAATGGACGAAGCCTGTCCAAATCCGTGAGCGTGGAATCGTGTAAAAACGTGAATCGTATCCACACAAATATGAGAATAGCATCTCTTAATATATTAATTGTTTAAACGGAGATTATTTTCGTGCAATCACTTTTGAATGGAGGCTGGAACAGGTTGGAGTCGCTTTCCGTTGGAGTGGCGGGCGCGGGTCAGGAATCCTGCGAGAATCCCTCTTTGAGGATGGTGACCCAGCTGATAATCACCACAAGCACGCAACCGGCCAGGCCCGTGAAGAACATGACCTGGAGGGCGAAGAAGAACCAATGGATAATTCTGCCGAGCATCGTTGTGAGCCGGATTCTAGCTAGGCTCGTTAAGCGTTGGCAACAGCGTATGGCAAAAAACCACAAAGAGTGGCCAGCCAACGGCCCTTGCTCTTAGAAGAGCCCCAGGTCGCCTTCCGGTGGCGGAGCGAACTTGAGCAGGCCCAGTTCGCCGGCCAATCGTTCCAGCCGGGCACGTGTTGCCACCGAGGGCGGCACCAGCGGCAGACGCACCACATCTGTTGTGCGGCCCATCAGGTTGAGCACCGCCTTCACCGGTCCGGGGTTTGACTCCCAGAAGTTGGCCTCAAACAATCTTCCGTAGCGGCGCTCCAGCTCTCGTGCCTGTGTCCAGTCGTTGCGCAGAGCGGCGCGTATCATGCGTCCCACCTCCGCGGGAGCCTCATTGGAAGCTACGCTCACAAGCCCGCACGCTCCCACGCCAATCGACGCCAGAGCGAGATTGTCGTCGCCGGAGAAAATCTTGAAGCCGCGCGGCAGCATGTGCACCAGAGCGGAAATCTGGGGCAGCTTTCCGCTGGCTTCCTTGATGGCTTCGATGTTGGGCGCGGCGTCTACAAGCCGGAGCACCGTTTCCGGCTCCAGGTTCACGGCCGTGCGTCCGGGCACGTTGTAGAGCACCACGGGCATGGGGTCCACGGCTTGCGCCAGGGCGAGAAAGTGCTGGAACTGCCCCTCCTGCGAAGGCTTGTTGTAATACGGATTGGCCGACAGTACGGCATCCAGGCCGCGCACACGGCGGAGCAGCGCCGCCTGCCGCAGCAGTGTTCGCGTGGAGTTGTGCGTACACCCAGCCCACACCGGCACGCGTTCAGCCGCCGCGTCCGCCACCACCTGGATAGCGAACAGCCACTCCTCTTCGTCCAGCGTCGCCGCCTCGCCCGTTGACCCGCAGGCCACCAGGAAATCGATGCCTGAGTCAATCTGCCAGTTCACCAGCGCACGCAGCGCAGGCTCATCTATCGAGCCGTCCGCCTGGAAAGGCGTGACAATAGCCGTACCGCAACCCGTAGTTTCCATAACAGGTGAGTGTATAACGGGAGGCCTTGGCGGGCTGACGGCCTGTATGGAAAAGAGGAGCCAATGGCTGTAAGCGGCGCAGGTTCTAGGGTTTCCGCGACGCATATTCGCGGTCGAGCACAGACATCAGGCTCAGCGTGCAATATTCGCCGTCGCGCACCGCGGCCTCGCGCATCTTGCCCTCGTAGACAAAGCCAAGGCTTTCATAAAGGTGGCGCGCGCGGGCGTTGTCGTCAAACACGTCGAGGAACAGCCGATGCGCACCGAGTTCGCCAAAGGCGATGCGCATCAGCTCTTCGAGAATTTTGCGCCCCAGGCCGCGTTCGGGCGTCGCAACCACAATGCGCTTCAGCTCAATGGAGCGGGACGGCTCGGCCAGTCCGCGCAGGATGGCAAAGGCTTGCAACATTCCGGACTCCGCCTCGCTGACAAAATAGCGCGCATCCGGGCTGACGAGCGTAGCCCGGTGGCGCTCCTCGCTCCACTGGCCCACGAATTGGCGTGACTGAGGTAACCGCTCGATGGCGATGATTGCAGAGAGATCGGCGAGCGTGGCAGGGCGCAGGAGCATCAGGTCCAGACTAAAGCATGCGCGCTTTTCCGGGCCTCGGAGCCGGCGTCCAGGCCTTCCGGCTGAACGGATAGTGACGAAAGGCACGTGCGCCCTGTACTGAGGTGTTCTATTTGAATTGGAAGGCGTATAGCATAATGTTTCAAGAGAACCGGCAACGGCTGGCATTGGTGTTTGCCGTGGATCCCGGATGCAGTGCAACGCATTGATTCAATCAGACTCGACCTGCGGAATCAGATGATCGATGAGCCGCAGGCGGCAGTCCTCCTTACCCACAGATCTTCGTAGTCTTCCCAGAACGAGCTGGCAAACGAGACCGCAGCTTGTGCTGACGTGCCGTTTCGCTTCAACCCCGGCAACTGTGCGCGGAGTTGGAGAGAAAGTGCAATGCGACTGGATTGATTCCGCATGAACGGTTACGAAGGACGAATGACCTATGGCTGCAACTAGTGAAGTGCCGATTACACCTCTGGAAGCTGATCCCGAGCTCTCTTGCCCGGGTGGCATGTCGATCGCGCTTATCGGGCCCAACGACGCGCACAGAAAAATCGTCGCCAACGCGCTGGCAGGCCCGGACGCGCACAGTGTGCGCGAGTTCCTGGACTATCCAGGCAAGATCAGCGATCTGCCGCGCATGATCGGTCACAAATTCGACGTGGTGCTCATCGATGTGGATACTGATGAGAGCTACGCGCTCGCACTCATTGAGAACATATCAGCCATCGACAAAGTCAGGGTGGTGGCCTATTCGATGCGGCGCGGCCCCGCACTGGAGGCGAGCTGTCTGCATGCAGGAGCGCACGACTTTCTTCCTCTTCCGTCAGATGACGATCTGGAGCCCATGCTGGTTGATTCGCCATTTGTGGAAGACGCCGGACAGAGCAGCCCGGAAGACCTGTTCAATCCTGAAGAACTGAACGTACGGGATGACAGCATCGAGGTGTATCCGGCGGATGCGATAGCGGAGAAGGCTCCTTCGGCACTGCCGCAAAGTCCGATTCGCGAACCGGAGCCGGATGCCTACGACTTCACCGAATGGGATGCCCGGTTCCTTCGCCGCGCCCGGCCGGCAGCCGCCGAAGTTCCGGTAACAAAGCCGCAGCCGGCAATCACCCCGGAGCCACCCGCCAAGAGCGAACCGCAGATTGCTGCAACTGAAGTTGCTTCGCCGATATCAGAAATCACCTTACACGCAGCGGAAATTACGCCACCCGCAGCCGAAATCGCGCTCCCCGAGGTGGAGAGCATTCCCACTGCGAATGAGAGCCACGCGCCTGCGGTTGAAAGCGCCCCCTTCACGGTTGAGACTAAATCAGCTCCGGTTGAGAGCCGCATGTCTGCGGTTCAGAATGCTGCGCCGGCGGTTGAGAGCCGTCCGCCCGCAGCTGAGACTGCCCGACCTCGTGTGGAGAGCCATCCACCGGCCATCGCTAGGACACTGATCCCGATCGACTGGACCGACGACGAGTTCCTTCAGATTGCCGAAAAGAAAGCGCCCCCGCCGGTGAGTGAAAAAGTCGAACTCTTCCGGGCCAGTCAATACAAGGCTGAGGCCGGCGAAGACGAGGCCGGCGACAACTGGATTTCATTCGCCAATTTGAAGAAGTGGATGTTGATTCCGGCAGGATTGGCGCTGGTTGCCGGGCTGCTTTTCCTCGTTTTCGGGCATCCATTCCAGCAGGTTGTTCAAGTGGCGCAGGCAGTACAGAGCGTTGCATCGCGGGCGGAGACACCTGACCCCGCTCCTGCGGCGAAGCCTTCGGCTCACACGTCATGGAAAACAATTCTGGAGTCCGGCTTCGGGAAGTCCGCCGAGCCGAGCCCCGTGCAACAGGTTTCCTCTGATCAGATGGTGGCTCAGTTGGCCGCGCCGCCCATCATTCCCACCACTGCGAAAAGACCTGCGCCTGTCGAGGCGCCACCGGCGGAGCTCTCTCCTGCGGCCATTGATGGCAGCGTCAGCGTTCCTCGCGCAGTTTTCAGTGGCGCCAGCCAGGTGAGAGTCGAGCCGGACGTATCTGCGATCTCGGCCGGCGTGGCCGAAGGCTTGCTGATCCACAGAACCGCGCCGCTTTATCCGGCATTTGCGCGGGAGCACAACTTGAGCGGCACGGTGGTCCTGAACGCCACAATTACAAAAACTGGGGCACTGGGAGGCATAAGCGTTCTCAGCGGGCCGTCCGTCTTTCGCAACCCCGCGCTGGACGCGGTGAAGACCTGGCGCTACAAGCCCTACATGCTCGACAATCAGCCGGTCGAAGTGCAAACCACGATCAGCGTGGTCTTCAAATCCGGAGAGCGCTGAGCCGCGGGGCATAGCTGCGTCAGGCGGCGGGCTGTGTTCCAGAGCTACGATGCAGGGATGCCGACTTATAACTGCTGGAAGATTTCGCGAAACTCCCACGCGCCTTGTTTGCCGGCGAGCCATTCGGCGCCGCGGACCGCGCCGAGGGCAAAGCCGCGGCGTGAGTGCGCGTCGTGGCGCAGTTCCAGCGTGTCGTATTCGCTGCTGGCGGTGACGATGTGCTCGCCTTTGGCGTCGCCGATGCGGTGCGAGGTGATGGGCACCTCGACGCCCGGATGGGCAGCGTGAATAATTTCCTTCAGCGTCAGCGCAGTGCCTGAGGGCGCGTCGAGCTTGGACGTGTGGTGCGTCTCGCTGATGGAAAACCTGTAGCCGTCAAGGTGGGCCAGTTCCGCTGTCAGCCGGAAGAGCTTTTGCACGCCGATGGAGAAGTTGGTGCCATACAAAAGCCCGCCGCCGCGGCGAGCGGCCAGCGCCTTCATGTCGTCGAGGCGCGCATACCAGCCTGTGGTGCCCACGACGATGCGCCCGCCCAGGGCCAGCACGGCGCGCATGTTTTCAACCGCCGCTTCGGGCGCGGTAAAGTCAATCACCGCATCCACTCCGGCGAGGTTTGGCGCGGTGAGCGCGGAGGCGTTCTGGTTTTCAGTAATGTCCAGGGCGCGCACGCCATGGCCGCGCTCACGGGCGACCTCCGCAACCAGCGAGCCGGTTTTTCCTTTGCCCAGAACGAGAAAAAGCATGGTTCCCCCGGTTTGGTTTTCTTCTTGCAGGTCTCAAAAGCCAGACCTGGCCACGCATGTTTGTCAGCTTGCGGGCTCAGCGGCCAGCTTGCGCGCTTCCGCGTCGAAAATCTCCGGATCGGGATCCTTGAAGAAGGCAGCATGCAATGACCGGACAGCTTCGTCCGCATCATCCTCGTCGATCATGAAGCTCATATTGATCTCGCTCGCGCCTTGCGAGATCATGCGCACATTGATGTGGCGAATGGCGTTGAAGACCTGCGCGGCGATGCCGTTCTGCCCGCGGATGTCTTCGCCGACCATGCAGATCAGCGCCTTTTTGCCCTCGTACTTCACGTCGGCGAGCTGGCTCAGGTCGGCGGCAATCGCGGGCAGTTTGTCGTTCGAGTCCACGGTGAGCGAAACGCTGACTTCGCTGGTGGAAACCATGTCGACCGGGCACTTGTGCTTGTCGAAGATGGTGAAGATTTCCTTCAGATAGCCGTGGGTCATCAGCATACGGCTGGCCACAACGTCGATGATGCTCAGCTTCTTTTTCACCGCGATGGATTTGAACGGGCTCCTGCAGTGCGGCGCCAGCGAGATGATGCGCGTGCCCTCGTTCGACGGATTGCGGCTGTTGAGCACGAGTACGGGAATGTTTTTCTTCACAGCCGGCAGAATGGTGGCCGGGTGCAGCACCTTTGCGCCAAAGTAGGCCAGCTCGGCGGCCTCTTCAAAGCTGATGACCTTCACGCGCAGCGCATCCGGGCAGACGCGCGGGTCGCAGGTCATGATGCCGTCCACGTCAGTCCAAATCTCGATTGCGTCCGCGTTGAGCGCGCCGCCGATGAGGGCGCCGGTAAAGTCAGAGCCGCCGCGGCCCAACGTGGTGGTGATACCTTCTTCGTTGGATGCGATAAAGCCGCCCATCACCGGCACCTTGTGCTGATTCACCAGCGGGAGCAGCTTCTCGGCGGCGCGCTTTTCGACAATCGCGTCCTGCGGCACGGCTTTCTGGTATTGCGAGTCCGTGATGACCACGTCGCGCGCGTCCACATGCATGGCGTCCATGCCGCTTTCGCAAAAGGCCGCGGCAACGATGCGGCTGGAGATGCGCTCGCCATAGCTGACGATCAGGTCGGAGATGCGCGGCGTGAGTTCAAGAATGGCCGCCAGCCCGCGCAGAATCTCGTCGAGCGAGTCGAACTTCTGATCGATGTGGTTGACCAGCTCGGCCGGGTTCTTGACCAGCGCGGCAGCCGTGTCGCGGTGGCGCGAGCGCAGCCGCGAACTGATGGCCAGAGCGCCCGTGCGGTCTCCCTGCGCGGCCGACGAGGCGGCGCGCAGCAACTGGTCAGTCACCTTGGCCAGGGCGCTCACCACCACCACGGGCTGCTTGCCCATGGCCACGCGGCCAGCCACAATGGCCGCCGTACGACGGATGGCTGCCGGATCCTCGACCGACGTGCCGCCAAACTTCATCACAACCAGGCTCATGCGAAATTTCCCATTGTTCCAGCCCGTTCAGGGCCGGAAAAGGCTGCGCCTCAGGCGCGCGTGGCGGCCTCAGCCACCGGTTCCAGTTTGCCCAGACTTGCCAGCAGCTCGGCGTTCAGAATGGCTGCTCCCGCCGCGCCGCGAATGGTGTTATGCGAGAGCGCGGTGAACTTCCAGTCCAGCACGTTGCAGGGGCGCAGGCGACCCACGGTCACCGCCATCCCGCGGCCGCGATTGCGATCCAGCCGGGGCTGCGGGCGGTCGCTCTGCGGAGCCCACTCGACGGGCTGCTCCGGCGCCGTGGGCAGCGCCTGACCGGCCAGCGGCTTGAACTCCGACCACGCGGCAAGTATCTCGTCGTGCGTCGCGGGCTTCGCCAGCTTGATGCTCACGCTCTCCATGTGGCCGTCTTCAACCGCCACGCGGTTGCAGTGGGCGCTGATGCGCGCCGCGAGCGGCGTAACGGCATGGCCCTCAAGCCGGCCCAGCAGCTTGAGCGTCTCGGCCTCCATCTTTTCTTCTTCGCTGCCAATGTACGGCACCACGTTGCCCAGGATGTCCATCGAAGGCACGCCGGGGTAGCCGGCCCCGCTGACGGCCTGCATGGTGGTCACAAGAATCTGCTCGATGCCGAAGCGCTCCTCGAGAGGCTTCAGCGCCATGACCAGGCCGATGGTGGAGCAGTTGGGGTTGGTGACCATGTAGCCGCCCGTTGCGCGGCGCGAGGACTGCTCTTCAATCAGGTGCAGGTGCTCGGCGTTGATTTCCGGAATCACCAGCGGCACGCTGGGCGCCATACGGTAGGCGCTGGAGTTCGACACCACGGCGCAGCCGGCCTCGGCAAAGCGCGGCTCCAACTCGCGGGCAATGCTGGCGTCCAGGGCCGCGAAGATGATCTTCGGCGCGCCTTCGGGGTCGGCGGGCGCGACGGTCATTCTGGCGATGCGTTCGGGGAGGGGAGTATCGAGCCGCCACTTGGCAGCTTCGCCATACGCCTTGCCGCTTGAGCGGTCGCTGGCAGCAAGCCAGGCCACCTCAAACCACGGGTGGCTTTCAAGCAGTTGAATGAAGCGCTGGCCGACCATTCCGGTCGCGCCAAGGATGCCGATTGGGTATTTTTTTTGCATGGCTGTGAACCCTCCAGTGTACAGGAGGATGGGTTCCCGCCAACACATTGCTTGCGCAGGCATCCAATTTCCCGCGCTGCAGGCATCCAGGATCTTGAGGCCGGGGAGCGGCCTGGCCCGGGGCCTGCCGCGTCAGGCCGCCTTGCTGGGCTGTTCAGCAGGCGCCGCCGCCTGCCGGTCTGCGCTGCGCATCTCGCGCCAGCATTTGAGCATCCGGTCGCCGTCAGAGCCCTGAATCGGCAGCAGGTTGGCAATGCCACAGCAGAAGTTGGCCAGACCGAAAACCGGCCACCAGGGCCAGCAGAGAATCAGCAGCAGGTTGATCAGGGGACCGGCGAATGAGATAAGCAGGTTCTTCGCCGGGGGACCGGCTTCCCTCAC
>JAJYBT010000058.1:0-1712 GCA_021778875.1 Acidobacteriota bacterium
CGCCAGCCAGGCCGCTTCGCGCAGCAGCCGCCACCGCTCCGCGGGCTGCGCGCGCAGACCCGTCGCCGCGCTCATCGCCGCCAGCGTCAGCGGAACCCCGATGGCTGTCTCCTTGCACAACACCGCCGCCGTGAACCACAACGCCGCAACCCACGGCTTACGGTCGCTGTCCGGCAACGCATACACCAGTCCCCACAGCGTGCAGGCCGCTGCAAAAATATCCGCATGCGCCAGCGTGCTCTGCGCAAACCAGATTGGATACACCGCCGTCAGCGCCACGGTCCAGAATGCAACTGTGGCCGAGCCCGCAAGCCGCAGCGCCAGCCGCCACACCGCCACCAGCCCCAGTGATGCCACCAGCAGCACAGCCTCGCGCGTCACCTCGGGCGAGAAGCCCGAAGCCTTCCAGCACAGCGCCAGATAAATACTCGGCAGCGGGGGATGCGCATTGCTCAGCGTGGTGATCGGAATCAGCGAGCCGGTGCGGAAAAAGTCCCACGCCGCCGGAATGTAGTAGCCTGCCTCGTCCCAGTAGTAGGGCAGCCGCAGCAGCGAAAAGTGGCTCGCGTAAAGCGCCGCAAAGATGACTGGAAAGATCATCCAGCCCGGCAGTGGCGCGTCCATCCGCGGCTGCACGAACGCTCTCAGGCGCTCAAGTCCGCTCATCGAGGGTGACGACCGGCGCAAGCTCTAGTTCACCGGCCCCTGGGGCAAATTGTGGCCCTGAGGCTCCAGGTTCAGCGCGCCAAAGGCCTGTTCATATTGCGCAAGGTTCTGCCCCAGCACATTCCACAGCGCCTTGGCCTGCTGCGGACTCAGAAAGATGCCCTGGTGGTTGCGGATCGTCACCTGGTCCGGGCTTTCGCTCGAAGCAAGGCCAAATACCAGTTGGAAATCCCAAACGCTCACGCGCACCTGCACGCTGTTGGCATAGGTCTCGCGGTAGTCTGCAGTCTGGGCAAGATTCACATGGGGCTGTTGTGGTGTCTGACTCATGGTTTCACCAGCTTACTCTGTTCGCGGAACCACGCACCAGCGCGGTGGCTCAGTCAACCCGGGTCCGGCAGGTCGCCACTGCAAGTCTGGTGCGAAAGGAGGGACTCGAACCCTCATGGGTTTCCCCGCCAGATCCTAAGTCTGGTGCGTCTGCCAATTCCGCCACTTTCGCATCTACCGCTTACAAACAATCTCGAATACTCGCCGCACTTCCGATGGCCGGCGCATTGGACGTCTGTCCTTAATGCGCGTCCGGCCATCACAAGTCTAGAGGCGAAGGTATGCCGGTTGCAATGCCGAGCAACGGCAACATCAGCGCCGGGTCCGCAATCTCCCAATCGCCGGCTTATCGCCGTAGAGACACTCCGAATTGAGAGAGACATCTCGCCAAAGACCTCGCCCTCCCGCTAAACTCTTGTCGCTCCTGAACCATCTCAACTGGAAGGCTCGAAAAACTCCATGACCGCATCGCATCAACGCCGCACGCGCTTTGCCCGTCAATCCCTTCTGCCGTCAGCAGCCCTGGCTGCTTCACTTCTGGCGCTGCCGGGCGCGCTCGCCGCGCAGTCCGTGCCCCCTGCGTTGGAGTCTCCCCCTGTGCAGCCGCCCCAGACGGGGCCGCACGGCGAAAAGCTCATCGGCATGCCGAAGTTTCACGATCCCGCGCCGTATGACTTTGACGAGCACACAGGCTACAAGCAGATCTTCGACGGCAA
>JAJYBT010000058.1:1722-8593 GCA_021778875.1 Acidobacteriota bacterium
GGACGCCGACACAAGCATCTGGCGCGTGGAAGACGGCATCATGGTCGGTGAAACCTTCGCGGGCAAGCCGAGAGGCAACAACTACATCGTCTATCGCGGCGACAAAGCGCGCGACTTCGACCTGAAGCTGCAGATGAAAATCGAGAAAGGCGGTGGCGGCGGCATTCAGTATCGCAGCGTCACCGGAGTGCCGTGGACACGACCCCAGCCCGCAGGCCAGCCGCCCTATGACCTCAAGTTCATGATGACCGGCCCGCAGGCCGACTTCTGGTTCCCGGTCAGCGCGCAGACTGAGTCGTACACAGGCCAGTGGTACTCGGAAAACACCATGCAGGGCATCCTGGCATTTCGTGGCCAGGTCACGCAGGCGCTCCCCGGCCAGACCAATCGCCTCGTCGCCAACATCGGCGACAAGCGCGCGCTGGGCGGCTATGTGAAGGTGAACGAATGGAACGACTACGAGATCATCGCCCGCGGCGGCGTCATGATGCACATCATGAACGGCCAGCTTATGGCGGTCTTCATCGATGACAACAAGGACTCCGTCAATAACCAGCCGGGACTCATCGGCTTCGAGATTGAAAGCCAGCCGTGCAAAATCTCCGTGCGCGATATCTGGCTGCGAAAGTTCAACTGAGCGGCCCGGAATGCACATCGGATGAACTCAGTCTGGCCCCCGCTGCAGATCTGCTGTCACAGTAGAAAATTGTATGGAGCCGTTCCGCCAGCGTCTGGCTGCGCCGGCCTTGCCCGTCAAGCTTTCGCCGGATCGCCCGGTGCGCCGCTTGCAATGCCATACACCCGCGCGCAATTGCCCCCCAGCACGCCTCCGCGCTGCTCCGCCGAAAGTTGCGTCGCGTAGTCCATCACGATGCCCATCACTTCCACGTACTCCCCCGACAGCGTACACACCGGCCAGTCCGAGCCAATCATCAGCCGCTCCGCGCCAAAGGCCTCAAACACCACGTCGAGATAGGGCCGAAAATCCTCCGCCCGCCATTGCTTCCACTTCGCCTCCGTCACCATCCCGGAGAGCTTGCACGTCACATTGGGAAGCTTCGCCAGTTCGCGCAGTTGCGTCGCCCACGGCTCCAGCAGCCCCTCGGCAATCGCCGGCTTGGCAATGTGGTCCAGCACAAACCGCTGCTCAGGAAACTCGCGCGCCAGTTTCACCGCCGCATCCAGTTGCCGGGGATAAACCAGCAAATCGTAAATCAGGCCGTTTTCCGCAAGCCGCGCAATACCGCGCCGGAATTCAGGCCGCAGCATGAACGCATCGTCGGGCTCGTCCTGCACCACATGCCGCACGCCCACCAGCCGCGCGCTCCCTTCCAGCCGGTCCAACACCTTAAGCAGCTCCGGCGAACACAAGTCCACCCAGCCCACAACGCCAACGATGAAGTCGTGCTCCCCGGCAAGCGACAGCAGCCACTGCGTTTCCTCCAGGCTCTGCCGCGCCTGCACCGCAATGCAGCCCTCAAAGCCGCTCGCCGCCAGCAGCGGCTTCAGGTCCTGCGGCATAAAGTCGCGCTTCAGCGCGGCCATCGCGTCCGTCATCCACACGTGCTCGGCCGGATTGTACTGCCAGAAATGCTGGTGAGCATCGAGTCGCATCATGTCGCCACCGATTCTCGCAGGTCAGCGCCGCACCAGTCACCGTTCGAAAACAAAATCCGCTCCTCCGAATATCCCGCTCGACTTCTCTCCTCTTCCTTATGCGCGCGCAGGTATAGTTCTGATATGCGATCGAACATTGTCTGGCCCGCGCTGGCACTTTCCCTGTGTCTTCATCCGCCGGCCTCCCCGGCCCAATCCTCCAAGCCAACCATCTCGCTCGACGAGTACATGAACGCAACGGCTATTACCGCGGCGCGCCTCTCGCCCGACGCCTCGGCAGCAGTCATCGCAACCGAAGCTCCCAATTGGAAGGCCAACATCTTCCAGCGCGATCTCTGGCTCTGGACCTCAGGCGCCGGCCTCCGCCCGCTCACCCACAGTGGCAGTGAGCAGAGCCCCCAGTGGAGCCCCGACGGCAAATGGATTGCCTTCGTTTCAAATCGCGCCCTGCCCGGCCAGCCCGCCACCGACGACGGCGCCCCGGCCAGCGATACGGACAAGGCCGACCGACTCTGGCTCATCTCCGTATCTGGCGGTGAAGCCCTTCCGCTCTACACTCAGAAGCTGAGCGTGCATGCATTCGCATGGTCCGCCGATGGCGCGGCCCTCTACTTTTCAGCCCTGCAGCCCCTCACCCAGGAGCAGCAGGAGGCTCAAAAGAATCAGTGGAAGGACGTCATCCGCTACCGCGAGCAGAACCGTGGCGATCTTCTCCTCAAGCTGCCCGTCGAGCCCGCCCTCGCCCGCGCCACCCGTGTGTCTCTGCCCCTCCATCCCGAAACCTCCAGGGCTGCCGCCACGCCAGAACTGCTGCCTCCCGGCGCGCAGACACTCGCCTCCAGTGCGCTCTCCATCACCCAGATCGCGCCCTCGCCAGACAGCCAGCAGCTCGCTTTCGTCACCGGCCCTGTCCATGAGCGCGTAGAGAATCCCTCCGACTATGAAATCTTTCTTGTCCCTGCCAGCGGAGGCAATGCCCGGCAAATCACGCACAATCAGGGCATCGAATCCCATCTCGTCTGGTCGCATGATGGTCGCTCGCTCCACTTCCAGGTAGACGCTGCCGCCGGATCCATCGAAGGGCCCTACAAGGACGTCCAGGGCCGCCTCTACCGCATGAACCCCGCCACCGGCAAAATCCAGCGCCTCGGTGCTGACTTCAAGGGCTCCTTTGACAAGTTCGCGCTCCTGCCCAACGGCCGCGAACTTGCCACCGGCCTCACCGGCATGGAGACCCAGGTCTACCTCGTCGATGGCGACAAAGCGACCAGGCTCCCGGGCCTCGCCGGCAGCTACTCTGACCTTGGTTCCGCCCGGGCCTCCAGCGCCATCATCTTCCTGCACTCCACCATCACTAGCCCCACACAGGTCTATCTCGCCTCTGATCCGCTCCACCCCGATCGCCTGACCGCGCTCACCGACTTCAATCCCATCTTTGCCCAGCGCGCCCAGCCCGAGTGGCAGCCCTACACCTGGAAGTCCGATGACGGGCGCACCATCGAGGGCGTACTCATCTTCCCTCCCGGCAAAAAAGGCGCCCGCCATCTCCGCATGTTCACCCTCATCCACGGTGGACCAGCCGACGCAGATGGAAACCGCTTCGGAGCAGACTGGTACGACTGGGCCACCTTCGCCGCCGACAACGGCTGGCTCGTCTTCCGGCCGAACTATCGCGGCTCCTCCGGATACGGCGACGACTTCATGCTTGAAATCGCTCCGCACCTGGTCTCCAGGCCTGGCCGCGACATCCTCGCCGGCGTCGATGCGCTCGTAAAGGACGGCTACGCCGACCCCGATCACCTCGCCATTGGCGGCTACAGCTACGGCGGCTACATGACCAACTGGCTCATCACCCAGACCACTCGCTTCAAGTCCGCCGTAACCGGCGCGGGAGCCGTTGAGCATGCCGCCAATTGGGGCAACGACGACGAAACATGGGACGATGCCTGGTACCTGGGCGGCCGCCCATGGGAGAACCCAGGCATCTACCAGAGCGAAGCCGCCCTCTTCCAGTTCAACAAGGTCAAGACGCCCACCCATCTCGTCCAAGGCGGCGCCGACATCCGCGTAAGCTATCTCGAGGGAGTCACCATGGAACGCGCACTCCAGTCCCTCGGCATCCCCCACACTTTCCTCGTCTTCCCCGGAGAGGGTCACGGACTCCCCGTGTATCCCTGGCATGGATATATCAAGGTGCGCGAGGAACTCAAGTGGCTGGACAAATATGATGGGAAGTAGCCGATAGCAGTTCGCAGCCGGTTGCGAACCAGCAGCCGGCTGCGTCTCATCATTCTGGAAGCCGCAGCTCGCTCTGGCGCATCTTGTTCTGTGTAGGACCGAATGATTCAGACCGAAGAAGCCCGCAGACACGCATTCGAGCAGACGCTGCTCAGTGCCCGTCGCACCATGCTCCTGAGCGAGACGCTCAAGCTCGCCATAGACAGCTTTCGTTCCAGCAAGCTCCGCTTCGCGCTCACCGCGCTCGGCATGGTCATCGGCACCGCCTCGGTTATCCTCGTCGTCACCATCGGGCTCACAGGCAAGCGCTTCATCCTCGAGGAAATCCAGAAGATCGGCACCAACTCGGTCGAGCTCGAATACTCAGGTGGCGGCGCCACCGGCACTGAAAATGTCCTCTACAACGACTACCTCACCCGCGAAGACGAAAAGGCCGTCGTAGCCCAGGTCCCCGGTGTCCTCTATTCCTCGCCCGTGCTCGAAATGCACGACCGCATCAGCTTCGGTGGCGGCGTCGTCAAAGACACCCTGGTCCTCGGCGTCAGCCCGCAATATCGCTACATCCGCAACCTGCTCATTCCCGTCGGCCGCTTCCTCGACGAAACCGATGACTCGGCACACATCAAGTGCGCCGTCGTCACGGAGGCGTTCGCCCGCGAGCGCTACGGCAGCTCAGACGCCGCCCTCGGTAAGGAATTTGAAATCAGCGGCATACCCTTCACCATCATCGGCGTCTTCAGGCTCAGCACAGACGATATGGGACAGTCGGAAATCGCCGACCAGACCATCCTCATCCCCTATTCCGTCGCCCGCTACTTCACCGGAACCGAGAACGTAAAGCAAATTTACTTCTCCATGCGCACCATGGAGGAAGTGCCTGATGCCAGCCGCGAAATCGTCCGCATCGTCAGCGCACGCCACAGAACGAACTCCGTCTACAAAGCACAGAACTTGAAGGAGTTGCTTAACACGGCTGCCACCATCTCCGATGCCCTCACCGCCATCCTCGTCTTGGTCGCCGCCGTTACCCTCGCCGTCGGGGGCGTGGGCATCATGAACATCATGCTCGCCACCGTCCGCTCCCGCATCCGCGAAATCGGAATCCGCAAGGCCATGGGCGCCACCTACCGCGAAATCAAGTTGCAATTCCTCGCCGAAGCGGTGATCATCTCGCTCGCCGGCGGGGTCGCCGGCACGCTGGTCGGAATGGCCGTGCCGCTGTCCATACGGATCTTCACCAACTACCCTCTGCCCATTTCGGGCCTCTCGGTCCTGGTCGCTCTGGCCGCCGCCACCATCGTGGGCGTCATCTTCGGAACCGTCCCCGCCACGCGCGCCGCGCAGTTGGACCCCGTCGAGTCTCTCAAGTATGAGTAATCCACAGCAGCCCGCAGACAAGCCCGAAGCTGGGCAGAATGACGAGCCCGCCCAGGGCCCGAATCTCGTCCTGCTCTACAGCATCATCGTCATCGCCATGGCCGCGGCCATCGGCTTGGCTCTGTTAATCGTGCTGCCCTTCTATCACCGGCGCTGAAATCCCTCAGGCTGGCCCTCTGCCCGCTCCACAATCAGCACAGGAATCCCATCCACCACCGGATATGCGCGACCGCAGCCCGCGCAGACCATCTTGTCCGCAGCCGGTTGTAGCACGCCCAGGCAGGCCGGGCACGCCAGTTCGCTGGTCCACTCTTCAAAGGCGGAAAATTTAGCTTGTTCGGCAGGCATCGGTCTGGCGCTACTGCACCGCGCTGCCCGGCTTGGCCGGTTGAGCGGCAGCACGCTGCGGACGGCTGGCAAACTCCGCCTCAATGCGCTCATTCGTGCCCGCCTTGGCAAACTCGTGCGCCACGCGAATGCCATTGTAGATGGCGTTGTCGTTGGACGACCCGTGCCCAATGATGCACACCCCGCGCACGCCCAGCAGCGGCGCGCCGCCGTACTCGGTGTAGTCCAGCCGCCGCCGGAAGTCGTTGAAGGCCCGCCGCGAAAGCAGCGCGCCAACCTGGGCCGTCACCGTCCGTGTCAGAGACTCGCGCAGCACGTCGCGCACAAAGCGCCCGATGCCCTCGCTCGTCTTCAGCGCCACATTGCCCACAAAGCCGTCGCACACAATCACGTCCGCATGGCCGTTGAAAATGTCTCGCCCCTCCACGTTGCCGATAAAGTGAATCGGCAGCGCCTTCAGCAGCGGAAACGCCTCGCGCGTCAGCTCATTGCCCTTGGTCTCTTCCTCGCCAATGGAGAGCAGGCCCACCCGCGGCTCGCGAATCTTCAGCACGCTCCGGGCATACATCTCGCCCATCACCGCAAACTGCTCCAGGTTGTGCGCCTTGCAGTCCACGTTCGCGCCCACATCAAGCAGCACGCACGGGTTCCCTTTGGACGTAGGCATCGGCGTCGCCAGCGCCGGCCGGTCCACGCCCGGCATCACACCCAGCACCATCTTGGCCGTGACCATGGCCGCGCCCGTGTTGCCCGCGGTCACAAACCCCGCGCACTTGCGCTCGCGCACCAGCTTCAGCCCCACGCGCATTGAGCTGTCGCGCTTGGTCCGTACCGCGTGCGCCGCCTTCTCATCCATCCCAATGCGCTCAGACGCATGGTGGATGACGATCGGCAGATCCTCGTTTTCCAGGTGCTCGTCCAGCAGGTCGCGCAGCTCCGGCTCAGGCCCGATAAGATGCACCCGCACAGGCAAGGTCCGGCAGGCAAGAATCGCCCCCCGGATCTCCGGCTCGGGCGCCTTGTCGGATCCAACCGCGTCCAGCGCAATATCGATGAGCATGGGCGCCCGATCTACTTCGTGGCTTCCTTCGTTTCAACAACCGCGCGGCCCTTGTACTCGCCGCACTTGGCGCAGGCGCGATGGGGCAGCTTCTTCTCGTGACAGTTGGGGCACTCTGACAGGCCCACAGCCGTCAGAAAATCGTGAGAGCGGCGCAGTGCAGTCCGGCGCGTCGAGTGGCGCCTTTTCGGATTAGGCATGATGCAATTCCTTTCGTGTCCTCGCAAGCTT
>JAJYBT010000059.1 GCA_021778875.1 Acidobacteriota bacterium
ATCTAATCCGTCATGGAGCAGGTCATTTCAGGACGTGCTGAGGCCCGGGCCGCTAGGATAGGAACTGTGAAATTCATTCCACGAGCAAGGCGGAATGCACATCCGTAAAGTGACCGAACCAGCCAAAGGAACCCAATCTCGCCGCCAATTGCTGCGCCAGATGGCGTGTCTCTCCCTGGGACTTCCGCTCTCGCAGGCAACGGCCTTTCCGCTGGTCCACGGGGCCGGTCCCGCGGCACAGGACCCGGGCCAGCATACGCAGCCAGCTGCACCTCCTGCACCGGCTGCGCTTTCGCCCGAAGACGACCAGTTTCTGAATGACCTTGAGAACGCCAATTTCCTCTTCTTCTGGGAGCAGGCGGACCCCCGCACCGGACTCGTCAAAGACCGGTGCAATGTGCGCACGCCCGACACGACCCTGGTTGGAAGCATCGCCTCCACCGGCTTTGGCCTTACAGCCATCTGCATCGCGCAGAAGCGCGGCTTCATCACCTACGCCGAGGCGCGCCTGCGCGTGATCTCGACACTGTCTTTCCTGTGGCACCAGCTGCCGACGCATCGCGGCTTCTACTATCACTTCGCCAACATCAACACGGGCGAAAGAATCTGGGATTCGGAAGCCTCCTCCGTGGACACGGCGATCCTTTTGTGCGGCATTCTCACCTGCCGCCAGCACTTTCATGACATCGACATCACCAAGCTCGCCACCGCAATTTTCGACCGCGTGGACTGGACCTGGCTCTCAGAGGACACGCGGCTGCTGGCTCAGGGGTGGACGCCCGAGCTTGGCTTTCTGCCCTCCAAGTGGGACTTCTACAGCGAACTCATGATGATGTACCTCCTTGGGCTTGGCTCAGCCACGCATCCGCTGCATCCCGAGGCATGGTTTGCATGGAAGCGAACAACATTTGAGTATGACGGCCTGCGCTATATAGGCTCGTTTGCGCCGCTCTTCGTGCATCAGTACTCGCAGGCGTGGTTTGACTTCCGCAATAAGCGGGATCGCTATGCGGACTACTTCCAGAACTCCGTCATCGCCACCGACGTGCATCGCCGCTTCTGCCTGGAATTGAACGAAAAGTTCCCCGACTACAGCAATGCGCTGTGGGGCATCACGGCGTCGGATTCAGCCAAAGGCTATGTCATCTGGGGCGGTCCGCCGGCCATGGGACCGATTGACGGCACCATTGTGCCTGCCGCGGCCGGCGGGTCGCTGCCTTTTCTGCCCAAGGCCACCATACGCGTTCTGCACACCATTCATGACCACTATCCCAAAGCGTGGTGCCGTTACGGCTTTGTTGATGCCTTCAACCCGCTGACCGACTGGTACGACACCGACGTCATCGGCATTGATACGGGCATCACCATGCTGATGGCCGAGAATGCGCGCACAGGCTTTGTGTGGGAAACTTTCATGAAGAATCCTGAGGCGCAGCGCGGCATGGAGAAGGCCGGCTTCAAACCCTACCGGCCTGACGCAAAATAGCCGCTACGCCCGGTTTCGCCTGCGCATCCTGCATCGCTTCGGATGATGCAGCAGTTCACTGGCGTTCTTGCCTGGCGCAATCAACGCATATAGTAAGATGAGTTGCTGATTTAACAGCACAACGAGACGCCGCAGCCAGCAAAGCGGCGCAAACGCCTTGGTTCAGGATTCCAGCGCAGCCCGTGCGCCGTGCCGCCGCGTCTGGCGGCCGGCCTCAAAGGAACCCATGTCCTCAACCACGCATGATGCGCAAGCAGCCGGCCAGCCGGAGAAGAAGCCATCCAGCGAACCGCAAGGCCAGGGAAACGCTTGGAGCGACCGCCTGCGCGCGCTCAGGAATGTTCCGCCGGTGCTCCACTTCGTTTGGGAATCGGGCCCCGCTGTTGTCTTCTGGAATATTGCGATCCGCATCGTGGTCGCCTTTCTGCCGGTTGGCATCGGCATCATCGGCCGCTTCATCATCGATGGCGTCAACCGCATCCGCCTGCACCTGCCGCTGCCCCAGCACTTCTGGTGGCTGGTGGCCGCGGAGATGGCGCTGGCCGTCGTCACCGGCATCCTGTCGCGCACAGTCGATTATTTCGACAGCCTGCTCGCCGACCGCTACACGCATCACGTCAGCGTCGAGGTCATGCGCAAGGCCGCGGCGCTCGATGTAACGGTCTACGAAGACCCCGTCTTCTATGACCGGCTGGAGCGCGCGCGTGTGCAGGCCACAGACCGGCTTGCCATGATTCAACAGATGGGCCGCCTCATCCAGCAGTCGGTGACCGCGATCGCCTTCTCCGCCGTGCTCGTTCGCTACTCGCCATGGCTGCTGCTGCTTCTGGTTGCGGGCATCATTCCTGCGTTCCTTGGGGAGAGCCACTTCGCCTTCCTCACCTACGCCAAGAATTTCCGCCAGACTCCGCTGCGCCGCCAGATGGACTATCTGCGCCAGGTGGGCGGCAGCAAAGAGGCTGCCAAAGAGCTGAAGCTCTTTAACCTGAGCGGCTATCTGACGGATCGCTTCAGCGTTCTCTCGAAGCATATCTATGAAGAGAACGTGAGCCTCAATCGACGGCGGCTTTTCTGGGGCACGGTGCTTTCCATGCTGGGCCAGCTCGGCTACTACGGCGCGTATGCCTACAGCATCTACCGCACCGTTCAAGGCCGCTACAGCATCGGCGACCTCACGCTGATTACAACCGCAATCATGCAGGCCATGGCCAACATTCAGATGGCCTTCTCGACTGCATCCGGAGTTGCCGATCAGGCGCTCTTCCTCACCGATCTGCTTGCATTCTTTCAGATGAAGCCGCGCGTCGAATCCAAAGCCAATGGCCTGCGCACGCCGCGTCCCATCCAGCGGGGATTTGAATTTCGCGATGTCTCCTTTGCTTATCCCGGCACCAGCAGGCGCGTGCTCAGCAACTTCAACTTCACGCTGCGCCCCGACGAACGCGTGGCTCTGATTGGCGAGAATGGCCAAGGGAAGACCACAATCGTCAAGCTCATCACGCGCCTCTACGACCCCACCGGGGGCCAGATCCTGCTCGACGGCGTGGATCTGCGCGAGTACGACCTGGCCGACCTGCATTCGGAAATCGGTGTCATCTTTCAGGACTTCATGCGCTATGAAATGACCGCGCGGGAAAACATCGCCGTAGGCCGCATTGAAATGCCGCACGTGGAAGAGGAAATTGTGTACGCGGCGCAAAAGAGCCTGGCGGCGGGCGTTGTGGCCAGGCTGCCGGGGGGATACGACCAGATGCTCGGCCGCCGCTTTGAAGGCGGAGTTGACCTTTCCGGCGGCGAATGGCAAAAGCTTGCGCTGGCCCGCGCCTACCTTCGCGACGCGCAATTGCTGATTCTTGATGAGCCCACCGCCGCGCTGGATGCGCGCAGCGAGATGGAGGTCTTTGCGCGCTTTGCCGAGCTGACCCACGGCAAGATGGCGCTCCTCATCTCGCATCGATTCTCCACTGTGCGCATGGCAGACCGCATTGTGGTGCTGGAGGCAGGCCGGTTGGTGGAGGAAGGCAGCCATGAGCAACTGATGGCGCTCGCCGGCCGCTACGCCGCCATGTTTGAAATGCAGGCAGCAAGTTATCGTTGAGGACCAATGAAAGATAAAGCTTCCGATATGGACTCGCAGCAACTTCCGGCGGCAAAGGCACGGACGCATCTTCACCAGGCGGCGCGCGCCTCTGATGCGTGGGATGTGGTGCACCGGCCTGAGACTCCGTGCCCATTTCCTGCGCGCCTGCGTACAGCGCGCCTCGCGCTGAGGCAACTGGAGAGCAGCCTTGCGCAAGTGAATGCCGGCCGCGCAACGGAAGACGCCGCACAGGCGCTTCAGCATGCCGCCGTGCTCGATCTGCAATCCAACATCCGGCTTTTGCGCGCAGCGGTCGTCGGCGTTTCAGGGAGCGCGCGCGTAGTGGCCCGTCTTCCGCGCATCAATCTGCCGCCACGAGGCGAAGAGCCCCGCATCGCCGCAGTGGCCGCCCTGTATCTTCGCGCCGGCGAAGGCGCGTTTTCCGCAACGGCCTTCTCCGCGTTCGTTCAGGAGCTGCAAACGAATGACCCGCTCACCGTAAACGAGTTGTGGAATCTGCCCGCATTTCTTCAGTTCGCTCTGCTTGAGCTGCTGCTCGGCGAGGCCGGCGCGCTGCTCGATTCACAGGACGCCGCCGCCGCCGCACTGACGCAGGTTCACCTTCAGAGCCTTCGCTCGGTCGGCCACACGGACTGGGCCGCACTGGTTGAGCCGCTCATCGCCTTTGACGCAACCCTGCGCCAGGATCCCGCGGGCGCCTACGCATCGATGGACTTCGAGAGCCGCGAGGCTTACTGCAGGCGCATTGCTTTCATCGCCCATCACTCCGACTGCACAGAGCGCAAGGTTGCACAAATTGCGCTTGAGCTTGCGCAGCAAAGCGCGAAGCACCCCGCCGATGAACCGCGCATGCAGCTTCGGCGCACCCATGTTGGCTACTACCTCATCGACAAGGGATTACCTCAGCTCGCGCGACGCGCCGGTTTTCATCCGCCGCTCATTGACCGCGCGCGCGCATTCATTCGCTCGCATGCTGACGATTTCTACATCACCGGAACCCAGCTTCTTACCGTTCTGTTCATCGCCGCGGTCATCTTTCCGCTTCTGCCGCACGCTTCCAATCTCACCGGATTGATTGTCGCCTTTCTTGTCCTGCTGCTTCCCGTTACGCAGGCTGCGGTCGATCTGGTCAACAACACCGTCACGGCGCTCTATGACCCCGAGCCGCTGCCGAAACTCAACTTCAGCGCGGCGATTCCCGCAGCATGCACAACTCTGGTCACGGTTCCGTCCCTGCTGTTGAACGACGAACAGGTGCGCGATCTGGTGACAAGCCTTGAGATACGCTTTCTTGCCAACCGCGACCCGCACCTCCACTTCGCATTGCTCACCGATCTCCCGGACTCGGTGAGCAAGCCGCACGAGAACGACTCGCATCCGCTGGTCGAGCTGGCCATTCAGTTAATCGACGCGCTCAATGAAAAGTATGCGTCGCCCAGAAATGGGCATTTTCTTCTTCTCCACAGGCACCGCACCTTCAACCGGCGCCAGGGTGTATGGATGGGCTGGGAACGTAAACGCGGAAAGCTCCTCGACTTGAACAAACTCCTCACCGGGGAATACGACGCCTTCCCCATCAAGGCAGGCAGGCTTGAGGCGCTCCATCAGGTGCGTTACATCCTCACGCTCGACTCAGACTCGCAGCTTCCTCGCGGCACTGCTGCACGGCTTATCGGCGCGATGGCCCACCCACTGAACCAGGCGGTCGTGGATCCCAAATCGCGCACGGTCACCGCAGGCTACGGAATTCTGCAGCCGCGCGTGGGCATCACGGTCCAGTCCGTTTCGCGCTCGCGGCTTGCGTCCATCTACTCCGGCCAAACCGGCTTTGATATCTATGCCCGCGCCGTCTCCGACGCATATCAGGATCTGTTTGGCGAAGGTATCTTCACCGGCAAGGGCATTTACGAGGTCGAAACGCTTCACGCCGTGCTCAACCGCAGATTTCCGCGCAACGCATTACTGAGCCACGATCTTATTGAAGGCGCATATGCGCGTGCCGGCCTGGCCACTGACATCGAACTCATCGACGACTACCCTTCGCACTACAGCGCTTACAGCCGTCGCAAGCATCGCTGGGTGCGCGGAGACTGGCAAATCGTGCAATGGATTTTCTCGCGCGTACCGGAGGAGTCAGGCCGGCGCGTGCGGAATCCAATCTCAGACATTTCGCGCTGGAAGGTCTTTGACAATCTGCGCCGTTCGCTCGTGGACCCTTTCCTATTCATCCTGTTTGTCGCAGGGTGGATGTGGCTGCCCGGCGGACCGCTCTACTGGACCATCGTCTCGCTGCTGCTCGTGATTTTTCCCACGCTGGTGCAACTGGGATTCGGCCTGGGCCGCGCACTTGCTGCAGACTACAAAGGCGGCGCAGGCGAAGCGCTCGCCGGCTTTGGGCGCGCGATGCTCGTTGTGCTGCTGAATCTTATCTTCCTTCCTCACCAGACGCTGCTCGCGATCGACGCCGTCGTCCGATCGCTCGTGCGGCGATTCATCACCGGCGAGCGACTGCTGGAATGGGAGACCGCGGCGCAGGCAGAAACTCAAGCAGAACGGCGCACGCCGGTTGATCGCTATCTTGCCCTCACGCCTCTTGTCGCCGTGAGCTTGGCCGGGCTGGTCTACTTCTTTGCGCGGCATCACTGGGCCATCGTGTTCGCCGCGCCCATTCTCGTGCTCTGGGGACTCGCGCTGGTTGTCACGGCATGGCTCAACCGGCCGCCGCGCGACCCGCAAAAGCACCTTGGCGTCAGCGATACTGCCTACCTGCTCTCCCACGCGCTCCGCATCTGGCGCTACTTTCATCAGTTCGGCGCAGAGCGGCACAACTTTCTTATTCCCGACAATGTCGAAGAAGAGGGTCTGCATGAGGCGCCGCGCGTTTCGCCCACCAATGTGGGCCTGCTGCTGAATGCACGCCAGGCAGCGTGTGAACTCGGATTTCTGACCACGCCGGAGTTTGTCGCGCTCACGCAGCAGAGTCTCGCCACCATCACCCGCCTCGAAAAGTTTCAAGGGCACCTCTACAACTGGTACGACACGCAGACGCTCAGGCCTTTGGATGCCTCGCCTTTTGTTTCTTCTGTCGATAGCGGGAATTTCGCCGCCTCCCTCTACACGCTGCACGCCGGCGCGAAGGAACTCTTGCAGAAGCCGCTGCTCTCGAGTCAGCTCTTCAGCAGCCTGCGCGTGCATTGGCAGCGGATGCAGGCGGAGAATGCAAGGCGCGCGCTATTTGACGAAATCAAGTTACCCGCTGCTTCCGCCACCATGACGGAATGGATTGCGTGGCTTCCTGCCGCGGAAACCGCGCTCTTGGCAGCCTCAGCCCGCGCAGAGGAGCAGGCGGGCGACAGTTGGTGGCTTGCGGAGACGCATCGGCGCGTGACGGCCATCCTCGGATTGCTTCGCGACTACACCCCGTGGATGCAGCCCGAATATGCGCCGCTTCGCGCAATGCTCCAACCCGCTATCGATGAGGAGGCTGGCATGCCGCCCCTCGAAGAGGCCATCACATTTGCCGAAGCTCTGGACGCCCGCCTCAAGCGCGCCTGGGCCGCGATCACTGAGAAGACGCCGCATCACACGCTGGGCGAACAGCTCCGAGCATCGCTGCCCGTTGCCCAGCAGAATCTGCGCAGTCTTGCCGCGAGTCTTCGCGCCGTCGCGCAGGATGCCGAGCGCCTTGCCGAAGAAACCAATTTCGCCTTCCTCGCCGATCCAGGCCGCCAGATCCTCTCGATCGGCTATGACACCGGCGCGCAAAAGCTGCATGAGTCCTGCTATGACATGCTCGCCTCCGAAGCCCGCATTGCAACGTTTCTTGCCATCGCGCGCGGCGAATTGCCGCAGCAAAGCTGGTTCAGGCTGGCGCGCCAGCACACACACGCCTTTGGCCGCTTTCTGCTGCTCTCATGGACCGGCACCATGTTTGAATACCTCATGCCGGCGCTGTGGATGCAAAGCTATCCTGACACGCTGATTGCGCGCACGCAGACCGCTTGTGTGGATGTGCAGAGGGCTTTCGCGCGCTCGCTCAACATTCCCTGGGGCATCTCTGAATCTGGCTCCTCGCACAGGAATGACGCGGGACATTATGCGTATCACGCATACGGCATTCCGCAGACCGCGCTCTTCTTCGAGGCGACAGCCGGCCCGGTTGTCTCTCCGTACTCCACATTTCTGGCGCTCTTCGTGGATGCCGGCGAGGCGCTGCGCAATCTGCGTCACATGGAGTCAGCAGGGTGGGTGGGAGCCTATGGCTTCTATGAGGCGGGAGACTTTATGCATTCTCCCGGCAATCCCGTACTCGTCCGCGAATGGATGGCCCACCATCAAGGCATGGCCTTGCTGGCTGTGGTGAATCTGCTCCGGGACAACGCCGTGCAGCGCTGGTTTCATTCCAATCCGCTGGTCCAGTCCACTGAGCTCCTGCTGCACGAAATCCCGGTTCGCAAAGCTGTTCTCAAGGCCGCGGCAAAGGAATTTGTGCCCCTTGCAACGCGAGCCACCATGCAGACGCCAGTTCATTGACCGCGCCGGCGCGATTGCTTCATGCGCCCTGCAGCACATGCAGCAGCGGCGCGCGTTTCGTTGCCTGCGCAGGCTCCACATAGCCCCGCGGCACATAGGAGCAGCACGGCTCCTGCGCGAATGCATTCCCTGTCAACGCGTACGCGCGCGCCCGGGAGCCTCCGCAAATCTGCTTGAACTCGCACGCGCCACACTTGCCTTCGAGCTTGTCCGCGTCGCGCAGCGCAAGAAACAACGGCGATTCGCAATAGATCGTCTCCAGCGGCTGCCGGCGGATGTTGCCCGCCGAAACCGGCAGAAACCCGCTGGGAAAAACCTCGCCGGTATGCGAGATGAACATGAAGCCTTTTCCGTCATTGAGCCCACGCGGCGCGCGGCCAATGGAATCGACCTCCCTCTCATGTGCGGACTCCGGCGTTCCTGCTCTTCGCGCCGCCGCGCGCTGCTGGAGCAGGTAGCGGCGGTA
>JAJYBT010000060.1 GCA_021778875.1 Acidobacteriota bacterium
GCGACGCATCGGGCTGGGCTGGCGCATGTCCGCCACAATCTCGCCCAGGGTGCGCTTTTGCGCAGCCGTGGGATGGAAAGGAAGCACCTCGCGCAGCGCCGTCCGGACTGTGTCCGTGGTGGCAAAGCTGATGCCGACGCGCTCGCGCATGCGGCGGCGCTTCAGTTCGAGACCTAGTTCCAGGAAGAAGAGTTCCTCAAAGATGAGCCGCCGATGCGCCGGGGTTGCCCAGGCCTGTAACTGCGTCATGGGAGTGCCCTCGGGCGGGTAGTGCACCTCTCGCAGAGCCAGTTCGCGGTTCGGCATGCCAAGGCGGGCCAGCATGGTCTGTGGCAGGCACTCCGGCATGGCACTGCGCATGCCTTCCAGCAGGTTGAAGATCACCTTGCGCTGCCAGCGGGAGGCCAGCCGACTGCCGCCCAACGACTCGTACACCGGGGTAATGCGGCCCACTTCGAGCAGGCGAGTTTCTGCATCCTCGTTGGCGTCGGGAAGCAGTTCCCACTGCGGCTGGATCATCTTCAGATTGCTGGTGGAGCGGGAGGGCTCCACCTTGCCGAACAGGGCAACCGTCTGACCGGCGTTGAACTTGCCGCTGAGATAGCTGGCGTTAAACCAGATGCACTTCAGGGCCAGCCTTCCCTGGCCAACCGTCAGCTCAAAGATGGGCATGCGCCGCGTGCGCAGCAGGGCGGCACCACGCACCTCCGCAATCACGCTGGCCATCTCGCCGGGTTTCAGCTCATCCAGGCTGCGCGGGTTCTGGCGGTCCTCATACCGGAACGGAAGGTGGTAAAGCAGGTCTTCAGCGGTCTGGATGCCCTTGGCGGCAAGCATCTCTGCCACGCGCGGACCCACGCCGCGCACGTACATGACTGGAGTATCAAGGCCGGGCACACTCCGGATGCTATCGTATTTGCACTCTGCGCGTAAGCGGGGCAGGGGTTACGACGGGCTCAGACCTCTGTGATGGCGGTGCGGGCGTTGCGGACCTCGGCGGCCAATACCCGCAGGACGTGCAAGGACAGGGCCGGCTGCGTGAGCATCATATTTGAGAAGGCCTCGCGCGTGACAAAACTCAGGGTGGCGCCCTTCATCGCTTTTGCCGTCAGCGAGTAAGGCTGATTCCCAACCAGCCCCGGCAATCCCAGCAGCGAACCCTGCTTGAGCGGGATGCTCATGAGCGTACCGCCGTCCGGCGCATGCATTGAAAGCGTGGCGCGACCCGATTGCAGGATGAAGAGTCCGGCGGGCAACTCCCCTTGATGGAACAGTATCCGGTCTTCCTCGCAGACAACGGCTGTGGCGCGCTTCTCAAGCGCATCCAGCAGTTCCTGATCGGCGACAAATGCTGATGAGTCGAGCTTCACTCCATTTCTCCATGCATTTCCAGAGGGAAATGCCACGCTGTCAAATATTCGGAAGATGGCCACGTCAGAACCGATGATTTCATTCCTTCGTGTCGCGGAATGTGACGCATGTCACATGATTCCGGTCAGGTACCCCTCGATTGTTGGAACTGTTTGTTCCCGCGCGAGATAGCCGCTGCGGTAAGGCTCTAGTGCGGCTTTCCGGTAGCAGCGGGTTGTGGGCCTGCGGCATTACCGGCTGGGCCAGGGATTCGGCCATACATCACGTAGAAGCCGTTCCAGGCCTTTTCGCGTCGTTCAAGTCGCCAGCCGGGAGTATGCTCCAGCAGATAGGCAAGCGGCTGCGTCTCTTTTACCAGCACATGGTCAATGTGGTACTTGTCCAATAAAGCAAAGGAGTTATTCATGCTCATGGCTGTCAGGTAGTCTTGCAGTACGCCGTGATGTTCAAAAGTGTCAAAACGCGAGTCGATGAAATCCGGCCGCGACTGGAAGGCCATCATGCCGCCCACGTAGTCCCAGTTGAAGGTGCGCCACGAGGGCTGAATGGACGCGATGGTCTGCATGGGGAAGAGCGAGGCTTGCTTGTCCTTGAGTTCTTTCTCGGTTGGGAACAGGGAGATCATCAGGCCGACCGCTCCAGCCACCATCAGCGCATTCATGGCGGGTATGGTCTTGGTGTCGGATTCCGTCAGGAAGCCGCGCTCGATGCTGCTGGCCAGCAGCGGCGTGGTCAGCACTGCGGCCAGAAATCCAAAGCGCATGTGGTCCACAGCCGCGTACCAGGCAAAGATGACGAAAGCCATCTCGTATAGCTTCCATTTTCGTGCATTCAGACAGTTGGCAAGCACCATCATGCAGATGGCCACCACCACGCCCTTGCCTTCCAGCGTGCCCAGATTCAACGGTTGCCATTCCGCCACATTGCCAATGTTGATCTTCTGGTTGAGGATCATGTCGAAGGGGTTCCAGATCAGCCGCCAACCGTAGGGGTTCAAGATGAGCGCTGCCGTGCTGGCTCCCAGCACGGCCAGCAGGCGGTTGCGCTCGGCGGGCGTGAACGGATCCTGCTCGAACAACCCCTTGTGGAAGCCGATAAGCCCGCACAGGATGTAAAGCACCAGCAATGCCAACCCGATCACCCAGCTTCCGTGCAGGTTGATCCACACGCAGAACAGCGGCGGCAGCAGCCACAGCAGCCACTCTTTGCCCTGCTGGTATGTCTCCAGAATCAGAAACTCCGCGGACATGGCCAGGTAGGCAATCGCAATGGTGCGGGGGCCGGAGTTCACCGTCATCAGCACAAACCCGATTCCCGCCGCCCAGAAAGCCGCTCCGGCATGGCCAGACATCCGATAACCACGCCAATACACGAACAGGATGTTCGCACTGAAGACCAGCCAGGTCATCAGGTAGATGCCCCGCAGTCCGAAGACCTGATAGCTGAACCAATGCGGAATCTCAGAAAGCCACTCCGGATTCACCCACCGATCCCCGCCAACTGTGAACGAGTAAGGCTCCGTGTGGATGAAGTGATGCGTCGTGCACAGGATGCGCGCATCTGCCAGATGCCACCAGATGTCGGGATCGACCATCAGGGTCCGCTCGATATTCAGCGTGGGAGCCAGCAGCATCGGCAGCATCAGCAGAATCGCAATATTCATCAGCTGCCGCGTGAAAATCCGATTGAATATGCGTACAAATCCGCTCTGTCTGGAGGCAGCGGGCAGGGTGGTCGTAGATGAATCCTGGGACGTTGGCGTGGAGTCCATTCCACTACACTACCTGCGCGATGCGTGCGCAGAAAAGAGAATTGCAGATGGGTTGAACAATCCGGATAACGGCGCGATATAACGGTGCGATGGTCTGGCGTTCAGCGCGATATCGGCTCGGCCTGCAGTTGTCGCAACACCTCATCGAGCGCCGCCTGCCATGGGGCCAGTTGCACGCCGAATTGCGCGTTGAGCTTCTCGTTCGACAGCGCCGAATTTCCAGGGCGCCGGGCTGCAGTTGGATATGCGCTGGAGGGGATGGGATGCGCCTGTGGCATGCGACCGCCCAGCAGTGCTCCGGCTCGTGCGAAGATGGCCTGCGCAAATCCGCACCAGGAAACCGATCCCGCGCACGTCATGTGATACAGGCCAGCCCACATCTCGGCGTCGTTATAGACCCCTGCCAGGATTCCGCGAACAATCGCACGAGTTGCATTCGCAATCTCAATGGAGGATGTCGGAGCGCCGATCTGGTCATCTACGATGTTCAACTGTTCGCGCTCACGCCCCAGCCGCAGCATGGTCAGTAGAAAATTGCTGCCATGGGGTCCGTACACCCAACTGGTGCGGAAGATCAGGTGCCGCCCTCCAACCTGCTGAATGGCACGCTCGCCGGCCAGCTTGCTTTCGCCGTAAACGTTCAGCGGATGCGGTGTATCCTCTTCAGTCCACGCTCCGGTTTTCGAGCCGTCGAAGACGTAGTCCGTGGAGTAGTGCACCAGCAGCGCACTGCTGCGTGCTGCTTCTTCCGCGAGCACGGCGGGAGCCTCGGCATTCACCGCCATGGCCAGTTGCGGTTCAGATTCTGCGCGATCGACCGCCGTGTACGCAGCGGCATTCAAAATTACGTCCGGCTGAGCAGCGCGAACAGCAGCACGGATCGAGGCCGGATTGGCCATGTCGGCCGTATCGCGGCCCAGGGTAATCAACTCGCCTGCGTCCGCAAAGCTACGCTGCAACTCGCGCCCAAGCTGGCCCTTTGCGCCAAGAATCAGGATGCGTGGATTGCTTGTCACGCAAAGACCTCTGCGCTGCCAAACGCGACGCCCTTGAGATCCTTATCCGACAGTATGGCGGACAGTGGATCGATGGGCCACGGAATGGCGAGATCCGCATCATTCCATGCGATTGTGCGCTCACCCTGTGCGCAGTAGTAGTCCGTTACCTTGTAGGCCAGGCCGACTGAAGGGGTAAGCGCAACAAAGCCGTGTCCGAAGCCCTCCGGAATATAGAGCATCTCACCGCCGTCCGCAGTCAGTTCCATGGCCACGTGGCGACCAAAATGCGGTGAGCTGCGGCGCAGGTCAACGGCAACGTCAAACACCGCGCCATGCGCGGCACGCACCAGCTTTGCCTGTGGCTGGAGGATCTGGTAATGAATGCCCCGCACCACGTTCTTGTGCGAGAACGAGAAGTTGTCCTGTACCCATCGTGTGGGCAGACCGGCCTGCTCCATCTGGTGCTGGTTCCACGTCTCCCAAAAGGCACCCCGATTGTCACGATAGATCTTCGGGGTCAGCAGCAGCACTCCGGGCAAGCTGGTTTCTACAACCTTCAAAGCTGCTCCCCTTCCGCCAATACCTGCGGCTCATGGCACAGCGCCAGCAGATATTGGCCGTAGCCGCTCTTTCGCACAGGCTGTGCCAGCTTCTCCAGTTGCTCCGCCGTAATGTAGCCAAGCCGATAGGCGATCTCTTCCGGGCATGCAATCTTCAACCCCTGGCGATGCTGGATGGTCTGGATAAACTGTCCCGCGTCGAAGAGCGAGTCATGTGTGCCCGTATCGAGCCAGGCCATCCCACGGCTCATCACTTCCACCTTCAGCGTGCCGGCCTGCAGATAGAGCTGGTTCAGGTCCGTAATCTCAAGCTCTCCGCGCGGCGACGGCTTCAGCGACGCCGCAAGGTTAACCACTTCGCGATCGTAAAAATACAGTCCCGGAACGGCATAGCGCGACTTGGGCACTTGCGGCTTCTCTTCAATGCTGATGGCATGGCCTGCCGCGTCAAACTCCACAACGCCGTAGCGCTCGGGATCCTGCACCGGATAGGCGAATATCGTGGCTCCCTGCGTGATTGTTGCGGCGCGTTGCAGATGCTTTGAGAGCGATTGGCCGTAGAAGATGTTATCGCCCAGGATGAGTGCGCTGGTATCGCCGCCGATAAAATCGCGACCGAGCAGGAAAGCCTGCGCAAGGCCTTCTGGACTAGGCTGCACGGTATAGCGGAAGTGGATGCCCCACTGGCTTCCATCGCCCAGCAACTCAACGAACCTCTCGATGTCCTGCGGCGTGGAGATAATCAGGATGTCGCGCAGGCCTGCCAGCATCAGCGTGCTGAGCGGGTAATAGATCATCGGCTTGTCATACACCGGCAGCAACTGCTTTGAGACGACGTTTGTCACCGGGTACAAGCGCGTCCCCGAGCCGCCTGCAAGAATAATTCCCTTCATCGCGAAGTCCTTTGCTCGTAGTTCTGGCGGATCCACTCCAGATACGCGCCGGTGCGCACGCTCTCAACCCATCCGGCATGTTCCAGATACCATGCGACGGTCTTGCGCAATCCGTCTTCAAACTGTTCGGTGGGCTTCCATCCCAGCTCATGCTCAATCTTTGAGGCGTCAATCGCATAACGACGATCGTGCCCTGGCCGGTCTTTCACGAACTGTATCAATCTGCGGCGCGGAGTGAGCGCGGCGTCCGGGCGAAGCTCGTCCACGATGTCGCAGATTGCCGTAACCACATCCAGATTTTTGCGCTCGCTATTGCCGCCGATGTTATACGTTTGTCCTACGCGGCCCCGGTCCAGCACCGTGCGAATCGCCGAGCAGTGGTCTTCCACGAAGAGCCAGTCGCGCACATTGCCGCCATCGCCATACACCGGAAGCGGTTTGCCCTCCAGCGCATTCAAAATCATCAAAGGAATGAGTTTCTCGGGAAATTGGAATGGGCCGTAGTTATTGGAGCAGTTGGTGGTGAGCACCGGCAGGCCGTAGGTGTGGTGATAGGCGCGCACCAGGTGATCGGACGCCGCCTTCGATGCCGCGTAGGGGCTGTTGGGCGCGTAGGCCGTCGTCTCACAGAACGCGGCATCCTGCGGCCCCAGCGAGCCGTACACCTCGTCGGTTGAAACGTGCAGGAATCGGAAACTTTTGCGGCCCGCATCGTCCAGCGTGAGCCAATATTGCTTTGCCTGCTCCAGCAGCGTAAACGTGCCCTGTACATTTGTGCGGATAAATGCGCCGGGGTCGGCAATGGAACGGTCTACATGGCTCTCTGCGGCAAAGTGCACAATCGCGCTGGGGCGGTGCTCGCGCAGCACGGTGTTGACCAGCGACGCATCACAGATGTCGCCGTGTACCAGCTTGTAGCGCCGGTCATCCCGCAGCGACGCCAGGTTCTCCGGGTTCCCTGCGTACGAAAGCACGTCGAGATTGATGAGCTGGCCGCCGCGCTGCGCAAGCCAATGGAGCACAAAATTGGAGCCGATGAAACCCGCCCCGCCGGTGACGAGAATATTGTTTGTGGAAACAGTCATTCCTGAGGGAATCCTTCTTGGGCGAATACTCAAAAAGCGCGCAGCACGGCGGAGTCGTCCCCTTGTGATTCGCCAGCGTCATTGCATGGACACGACGCCGGAGATGCCGCCTTCGCTCAAGCTGGTACTGCCTGGTTACGCGACAAGTCTAGCATGCCGGCAGGGTGTCTTTTCTATGTAACGCAGGAGCGCACGATGTGGATTGCCCAGCGCTATCGAAAGAGCGCGCGGGGCAGTCACTCGGCAATCAACATGCAGTCTCCATAGCTGAAAAAGCGATACCGCGATTCCACTGCATGGCGATAGGCGCTCAGAACGTGCTCGCGCCCGGCAAAGGCGCTCACCAGCATCAGCAGACTCGACTGCGGCAAGTGAAAGTTTGTGAGCAGCGCATTCACCAGGCGAAAGGAATAACCCGGTGCAATGAAGATCTCCGTTGCTCCGGAGTGCGGTTGCAGCGGGCTGTCACCTGCACACAATGCGCAATGCTCCAGCGTGCGCACCACGGTTGTGCCCACCGCCACAATGCGCCGACCCTCGCTGCGTGCGCGATTTAGAGCTTCGGCCGTTGCTTCGGGCAGGGTGTACCTCTCACGGTGCAGACGCACGTCTTCTACGCGCTCCACCCGCAGTGGAGCAAAGGTTCCCAGGCCGACGTGCAGCGTCACATGCGCAATCTCGACACCTTGGCTGCGCAGCGCATGCAGCGTCTGAGCCGTAAAGTGCAGTCCAGCCGTGGGCGCGGCCACGGATCCATGCTCCCGCGAGTACACGGTTTGATATCTTTCTCGATCGGCAGCTGCATCGTCCCGGTGGATATAAGGTGGCAGGGGCATATGGCCGATGCGTTCCAGCGCCGCGATGAAGTCGGATGCTGGCGCAAAGCGCAACAGGCGCTCGCCAAACTCGCCGCGCTCCAGCACTTCCGCTTCAAGCTCAATCTCGCCGGTAGGACCCGGGAATACGAGATGCTCGCCGACGCCGACCTTTCTGCCGGGCCTGACCAGCGCGCGCCAGTCCAGCGTGCCCGCTGGTTCTGTCAGCAGCACTTCAATCAAGCCGGTCGGCAGTTGCCGCTCACGGACCGTGGTGCGGCGTGCGTATAACCTTGCCGGAATCACCCGGCTGTCATTGAGCACGAGCAAATCTCCCGGCCGGAGCAGGGAAGGAAAATCCGCAAACTGTACATCGCGTATCTCACCGGTCGCGCGGTCCATCACCAGCATGCGACTCTGGCCACGTTCCTGCGGCGGCTGCTGCGCGATCAGCTCCGTGGGCAGCTCAAAGTCAAAGTCAGCGACGCGCAATCCACTCATTTCGCCGCCTTTCCAAAGTAGGCAAGCGCTCGCAGGCGGGCGCGCTCTAGTGCAGCGTTCAGTTGCTCCCGCTTCGGTTCAAACTCTTCCGCAGGCATATCTGCCGCAACCTGCGTCCACTGTGCCCAACTCACGCAGATGCGGGTGAAGGGCTTCGGCACCAGAAACCTGTCCCAGGAGCGCATCACCCATGCCCGTTCGGGCTCCAGGTGAAACACGCCGATTGGCGCTCCGGTAACCTGTGCCAGCTTGATGGGGCCCATCTTCGTTTTGTAGATGGGGCCGCGCGGACCGTCGGCGGTGAAGATCGCCGTTCGTCCTGACTCGATGACGCGCGTCAGTCCTAAAAGCCCCTCACGCGCTCCGCGAGAGCTGGAGCCGCGCACGGCATCGTAGCCAAACATGCGCAAAATTCGCGTAATCAGCTCGCCGTCAAAGCTGCGGCTGATGAGGATGACTGCATGGGAGCGGCGGAAGTAAACGGTGCAGG
>JAJYBT010000061.1 GCA_021778875.1 Acidobacteriota bacterium
CTGCGCCGAGTGGGATCTGGGCGGATATCCCGCCTGGCTGCTCAAGGATCCCCATCTCGTGCTGCGCAGTCGCGACGCCCGCTACATGGCCGCCGTCAACGCATGGTTCACCCGCCTGGGCAAAGAGATCGCGCCGCTGCTGGCGCAGAACGGCGGGCCCATCCTCGCCGTGCAGGTGGAGAACGAGTACGGCTCCTTCGGCGATGACCACCAATATATGGAAGACGTGAAGGCCGCGCTCCAGCGCAGCGGCATGGGCGCCGGCGTGCTCTACACCGCCGATGGTCCTGAGCAGCTACCCAAAGGTTCGCTGCCGGAACTGCCCGCGGTCATCAACTTCGGCACCGGCGAAGCCCGGCAGGCCTTCGCCACGCTCGACAAGGAGCGCCCCGCATCCCTGCGCATGACCGGCGAGTACTGGGACGGCTGGTTCGATCACTGGGGCGAAAAGCACCACGTCACCGACGGCCCCAAACAGGCCGCCGAACTCGACTGGATGCTTCGCCAGGGCTACTCGGTCAACCTCTACATGTTCCACGGCGGCACCAGCTTTGGCTGGATGAATGGCGCCAACAGCGACGGCAAAAACTACCAGCCGGACACCACCAGCTACGACTACGACGCGCCGCTCAGCGAGAGCGGTGAACCTGCCGCCAAATACTTTCTCTTCCGCGACGTCATCCGCAAGGCCACCGGCATCACTCCGCCCCCGGTGCCCGGCCGCGCCGCTCCGCGCAGCTTCCCGGTCTCCATGGGCGTGGAGACGGCCTCGCTCTGGCACAATCTCCCGCAGCCGGTCGAGTCCGACACGCTGCTCACCATGGAAGATCTCGACCAGGCCTACGGTTACATTCTTTATCGCACCAGCCTGCAGCCCGGCATGGGCGGCGACCTCGTCCTGAACGGCCTGCATGACTATGCGCAGATCTACATCAACCAGGAACTGGTGGGTACGCTCGACCGCAGGCTCGGCCAAACGCAGCTCAGCCTGCCCGTCGTCCGCTCCGCCGCCACACTCGACATCCTCGTTGAGAACAGCGGCCGCGTCAACTTCACCACCGCCCTTCGCGGCGAGCGCAAAGGCATCACCGGCGGCGTCACGCTCGCAGGCAAGGCACCGCAGCACTGGCAAATTTATTCATTGCCCATGCGGCAGCCGTCCTCGCTGCGCTTCCTGCCCCAGTCCTGCAGCGGCCCGTGCTTCTATCGAGCCAAGATGCAGGTGGCCGCCCCGGCAGACACCTTTCTGGACACGCGCTCGCTGCACAAGGGCGAGCTCTGGATCAACGATCGTCCGCTAGGCCGCTTCTGGTCCATCGGGCCGCAGTACTCGCTCTATCTGCCAGGCCCCTGGCTCAGCAAAGGCGCCAACACACTCATCTACTTTGATCTGCAGGGCGGCCCGCAGGACCACGTGCATAGCGTTCCAGCGCCCATTTTCGAGCGGCCCGCGCCCACGCGCAAGCCGTAGCGTCATACCAGACCATCAGCGGCGAGTTCACTCCAAGCGGCCCGCGCAAGCCCCGGCCGCTGCCCGCAATGGTATGCTTACAACTGGCACGTATCGCTGGAGACTCCTCCAGAAACAGGGCCGGGATGGCGGAACTGGCAGACGCAGCGGACTCAAAATCCGCCGACCCTTGCGGTCATGGGGGTTCGACCCCCCCTCCCGGCACCAAAGTGCTCCAGCACCCAGACAAACAGTCTTCCTCCGCAGCCAGGCTCTTTCGCAGCCATGTTGAGGGCCGTGTGTTCCCCGGCCGCGCGTCCGGCAGCGGCGCCTGCGCGGCGCCGTGCCGCTGACAGCCGTTCAATGCGACTTCAGTTTTATGCTTTCCGTGTATCGTGCGCGTGATATGCAAAGCATTCGTGAACCACGGATTTTCCGTGCTAATCTTCTACCGACTATGCGCCGGATGTTTGTTCTGCTCTTTGTCTTTGCAGCCGTATCTCTTCAAGCCCAGAAGTTTGTTCCGAAGTCCATCCAGTTCCGTGGCGATCCGGATTACACGAACAAAGAACTGATGGTCGCCGCCGGCCTGAAGCATGGCGAGACGCTGGACTATGCCGGAATGAACGACCGGTCAAAGCGGTTGCTTGCCACCGGAGTCTTCGCCACGTTGGCGTTCAAGTTCGACGGCCAGGATCTGATCTTCATGCTGACTCCGTCGACAGACCTGGTCCCGGCGCGTTTCCAGAACATCCCGCTCAAGCCGGGAACGGATCTCGACGCGTATCTGCGCAGCCAGGTGCCGCTCTACCACGGGCTGGTGCCAACGGAAAACGGGCTGATGGAAAGTGTCCGAGTGGCCCTAGAAAAGCTGCTGGCCGAGGAAGGAATCTCGGCCACGGTTGCTGCCAACACGGGCGCGGATGTTGCTACCCATAAAGTGAATGTGGTCGTTTACTCCGTCACATCCCCAAAGGTCATCGTCGGAGATCTGCAGCTCAGCGGCGTTTCTGACGCGCAGCACGCAAACATTCAGGGTGCGCTGAACAAGCTGGCGAATCAACCCTTTGATATGACCAGCTCGGAAAGCGATCTGCAACGCGCTGTGGAGGATGCGTACCACCGACTTGGTTATGCTGCCGTAAATGTGAAGGTTGCAGCAGCCGGCGCTCCGGTCATTTCCGCGGACGCCGTTCGGATTCCCTTTTCTATTGCGGTGCAGGAGGGTCGAGTTTACAGGGTTGCCTCAGTCAAGCTTCCCGATGGCGCGCTGCTTTCACCGGACGACGTAAACAAGATCTTTGCGGATCGGCCAGGGGAGAAGTCGCAGGCTGCGCGCCTTTCTATTGTTCTTGGCGCGCTGTCGCTGGCCTACAAAGCCAAGGGCTATCTTGACTGTTCCTTCACGCCGCACGCGCAGTTCGACGACGCCGCCGGAACAGTGAGCTACACGGTCGATGTAGATCCGGGCCCGGTGTATCACCTTGGATTCGTCAAATTTGACAACGTGACCGATCGATTGCGAAATCTGCTGATGCGATATTGGCAGATGATGCCCGGAGACGTGTTCGACGAAAATTATGTGGCGGACTTTCTGCGCAAGGCCATGGCACAGGACCCCACGCTCCAACGGTCGCTGGTTGGCGCGAAAGAATCCTTCGACGCCACCGCCGACCAGCAAGCGCACACGGTGAATGTGGTCATCCGGTTGAGCCGGTAAGTTCCATTCGGGTCGCGGCGGGCCCCGCTGCAAAGATTGGTTGGCTCGGGGATTCGCCTCTGAAAAGAAAGTGGTTGGGGGCGCTGCTGTGCGATATCACTGACGAGCGTACCGCAAATCACTGCACTTCAGCACTAAATGGATAGACTTGGGCCAAGTTGTGCCCAGATCACCTCGACCCGGCTGCCGCATTGTCGCGTGAGTCAGTGATGAGGTGGCCAGGATTGCGTCGCGAGTCGATCATGACACAGCGAAAAATTCCTGGTGACAGCGTCAGGTCGCTGCACACCCGGCTGCTTGGATCGCATGGGGCACGAGCAGGGCAGATGGTGCCAGAGCTGGGAGTTAGTTTCTCTCAGCCTTCTCCGGGAGGAAGGAGCTGAGCCCATGAAAACCCTAAAGATGATGCTTGTGGTTGCAGGCCTGTTCCTGGCTGCTCCCTTGTTCGCCCAGCGGGGTGTCCAGTCTGATATCCCCTTCGATTTCTATGTTGGGAATTCCCAACTGATGCCGTCCGGGACCTACCAGATTACGCCGTGCGCTGCTAACGTGGCTGTGGTTCGCAACTGCGATAGCGGGGTGTCCGTCTTCCACTTGACGCACCCCAGCGGCAAGGAAGACAAGGTGCGGGGCAAGCTGGTGTTCCACAAATACGGCGACAAGTACTTCCTGAGCGAAGTGCTGGGCCCGGCGTACTCAACCAGCGTGGTTCTCCCGCTGGCGAAGAACGAGAAGAAGGTACGGGCAGATATGGCGACGGTAACCGCCTATGAAACCATCACGGTTCCAAAGGAGGAGGAAACCAAGCCACCGAAGCAATAACGACGGCCGGCCAGGTCCGCCCCGCTGCAAGCAATGCGTGTCCCAGGTCTCGCTTTCGAGACCTGGGATCGCGTCCCCAAGCTACCTACAACCATAGAAGAAAAGGGGAGAAAGCGGAAGATTCCAGGAAAGGTCGAAATGGTCGGGACGGGCAGATTCGAACTGCCGACCCCTCGCACCCCAAGCGAGTGCTCTACCAGGCTGAGCCACGTCCCGACACAATGGAGCCGGCTCGGGTGAGCCGGCCTCCGGGGTCTTGATCAGTTTACACCAGCAAAGCCCGTTCCGCCGCGGGTTGCCGGGGATTGTCTTGCACGCTGCGCAGATTTTGCGCCGCGCCTTGTCCAGTGCAGCGGTTCCGGCCCTACTGCGACGGCGGAACGTACTCCTGCGGCAGCGCCGAGCCCTCGCCAAAGAAGAACATGTCCATCTGTTCCACCAGGAACTGCTGCGCCTGCGGGGTCCAGGGCTGCAACCGGTACTCGTTCAGCAGCATCTTCTGCCGATCCACCCACTCGCTCCAAGCTGCCTTGGAGACGTTCTTGTAAATCTTCTGTCCGAACTCGGAGTCGAAGGGTGGCTCGTCCAGCCCCTCCATCTCTTTCTTGTAGCGAACGCAAAAAACCGTATGCGCCATCGTTTCCGCTCCTGTCTTCAATTGTATGGGATGCCATGGCCTTTCGCCGCTCCGGGGCGTGGGCGTCTCAGAATGTGCGCGCGTTCGGCGGCCCGCTGCCGCCGCAGGTGCCGGCGCGGCCGTCCGTTCCCAGCCGGCTGCTTGCCGTCCGGCGGCGCGCAATATTCGCGTCACAGCCACTTCAAACTCCGCAACGATCGGGGTAATATGGTTGGACAAGTTCCGGCAGGCTATCTGTAGCGCATCCGCGTCGAAGGAGGGCTATCTCCGTGCGGCTGATGCAGCGGGCTGGCCACGATTCCACCTTCAGGGGAGCACCGATGGCGGATCAGAGTACATCCACGCACCAGTCCGTGATGCAGGACAAGATCGCGGGGGGGCTGGCTTACATTACGGTCATTCCGGCGGTGTACTTCCTGCTTACGGAGCCCTACAAGCGGCGTCCCTACGTTCGCTTCCACGCCTGGCAGGCCATCTACTTCGGGATTGCATGCGTGGTCATCAGCGGGATTCTCGGCGTGGTGATTGATCTGGTGCCGGCGCTCAGTTTCCTGGCGTTCGATCACTTCCCGCTGGTCTCGCTGGCGCTGGTCATCCTTTGGATTGTCACGCTCATCAAGGCCTTCAACGGCGAGTGGTACAAGCTGCCCATCGTGGGGCAGATGGCCGAAAACCGGTCCGGCCGCTAAACAGCAAGCGCAGACACGAAATTCGTTTCGCGGCCTGCCTCAGCGGCGAGGCCGCTTTCCGCCTTTGCGCGGCATCTTCCGCGTTTGCCCGGATCGCTCCCGTTTCTTTGCGGGCCGTGCTCCGCGTCGCGCGGCGGGCTTGCCCGTCAGCGGCAGCCCCTCCTCCACAATGGAGAACTGCAGCTTGCGCTCCTGCGCCAGAATGCGGTCCAGGACGACCTGCACGCGGTCGCCCGCGCGAAAGCGGCGGCCCCAGCGCTCGCCCACAATCTCATGCGTGTTTTCGCGCCAGGTGTAGTGGTCGTCGCGCAGGGAGTCAATGGGAACCAGCCCCTCCACGAAGAGATCTGTCAGCTCCACAAACAGCCCGAACTTGGCCGGATTCAGCACCAGCGCGGCAAACTCCTCGCCCACGCGGTCCTGCATAAACCGCACCTTCTTCCACTCCACCAACTCGCGCTCGGCGTCTGCGGCGCGGCGTTCGGTCAGGCTGGTCTCCTCGGCAATCTGGGCCAGCTCTGCCTCCGGGATGGGCGGCTCGCCGGCCAGGCCTTTGCCGGGGATGACCGGTTTTGCGCGGTGCACCACCATGCCTGCGAGCCCCTCGTTGGGGTGGGTCCACGGAGACTTGTGGCGGTCTTCCGCCACCTCGCCGCGGCCCGCAACGCCTGCGCGCAGCAGAGCCTTGGTAATGCGGTGCACAATCAGGTCAGGATAGCGCCGTATGGGCGACGTGAAGTGCGTATACGTGGGCGCGGCCAGGGCAAAGTGCCCCTCGTTCGTCTCACTGTAGCGAGCCTGCCGCAGCGAGCGCAGCATCAGGTAGCTGAGGATGCGCTCCTCCGGCTTGCCTTCAATGCTCGCCGCCAGCTTCTGATACATGCGCGGCGTAACGGCAATGTCTTCCGGAACCTCATGCTGGCGCGCATTGCGGCCCGTGCGCTGCGCCTCGCGGCGGTCGCCTCGCGTGACCACGCGCCGCACCGGCAGCGCGCCCAGTCCCAGCGAGTAGCCAAAGCTGGCGGCCAGCTCCTCAAACTGCACCACGCGCCGCGGGTCCGGCTTCTCATGGATACGGTAGAGCGAGGGCACGCCCATGTCCTCAAGCCACGTGGCCACGCTCTCGTTCGCGGCCAGCATGAACTCCTCAATCAGCCGATTGGCCCAGGTGCGCTCTGCCCGGGTCACGCCGCGCATCTGGCCCTGCTCGTCAAACTCGATTACCGGCTCCGGTAGGTCAAAGTCGATGCTGCCGCGCTCCTCGCGTCGCCGGTTCATCTTCACGGCCAACTGGTGCATGCGCTCAAACTCCGGCACCAGGCCTGCGTAGCGTGCGCGCGTGTCGGCGTCGCCCTCCAGAATTGCGTGCACATCGGTGTAGGTCATGCGCTCCGCCGAGCGGATTACGCCCTCGACGATCTCGTAGCTCGCAATGCGGCCCTCCGGCGTAAGCTGCATGATGCAGCTCAGCACCAGCCGGTCCTCGCCCGGGCGCAGGCTGCAAATATCCGTCGAGAGCTCCTGCGGCAGCATCGGAATGGCGCGATCCGGAAAGTAGACGCTGGTTCCGCGCAGCCGCGCTTCCAGGTCCAGGTCCGTACCGGCGCGCACATACTCCGCCACGTCGGCAATGTGCACCTGCAGCTCGTAGCCGCCGTCGTCGCGCTCGCGCACCAGCACGGCGTCATCAAAGTCCTTGGCCGTTTCGCCGTCGATGGTCACAATCGGCAGCGCGCGAAAATCGCGGCGGTGCTCCACCTCGGCGCGGTCCAGATGCGCCACCGCGCGCGCCTCGGCCAGCACGCGATCGGGAAAGATGCGCGGCAGCTGGTGCTTGCGGATCATCATCTCCACGTCCACGCCGAAGTCGTCCGGGTCGCCCACCACCTCCATCACGCGCCCGATGGGGGGACGGGTCGGCGTGGGCCAGCTGGTAATCTCCACGTCCACCACCAGACCTTCCAGGTCTTCGTACTCTGCATGCGCATGGGCCTCCGCGCCCAGCACGCGATGCGGCGTTGCTGCGGGCTCCGCTGCGGGCAGCTCCTGCCCCGGAGGAATGAGGATGTGCTGCGACATGCGCTCGTCAAACGGGACGACGGTGTGTTCGTGCGTCCGCCCAGCCCGCGCATAGTGGAAGATGCCCACCACCGTGGGATTGCGCCGCTCCAGCACGCGCGCAATGCGGCCCAGCCTGCGGCCATCGGCGCGGGGAGGCTCCATCTCCACCAGCACTTGGTCGCCCTGCATCGCTCCGCCTATCTCATTGGGTGGGATAAAAACATCCTCTGTGACCGCGCCCTGGCGTGGATTGGGCCGCACAAAGCCGTAGCCGTCCCGGTGCAGGTCCAGTCGCCCGGCCACCAGGTTGTCGCGCGAGCTCAGCGGCCGGTGGACGGTCCAGACCTCGCGATCCAGCTTGGTCAGCTCGCCGCGCACCGTCAGGCGGGCAAGCTGCTCCAGCAGCAGGCGCCGCTCCCGGCCGCCGCCCAGTCCCAGCTCGCGCACCAGTTGCTTGTACCCGGCCTTGCCGCCGGGCGAGCGGGTGATCCGCGCCAGCAGTTCCCTGTCGGTCATAGCTCAAGAGTAGGGCAGGTTCGGCTTTCGTGGCAGTGAGCCGGGCCGCTTGCGGCCGGTTTTTTCTGCCTGGAATGTTGTCACAGTGGGTAACCGGGGGCCTGCCGGGGCTGCCCACTCGATGAACCTGCCTGTGACGTCATACAATAGCCCCAGTGATACGCTCGGGCCCGCCGGCCAGCGAAAGCATCCCACCTGCCATGGCATGCAACTGTATGTGTGCAGAGTGTCCGGCAACCCGCAGATTCAGGTTCTTTTGGGCCCAGGCTAGAGGCCCCTGCCTTGGCAACCCAGTCCGACCAGGACAGAAAAGGAAACTTCGTTGAGCGCTATGTGGAAACCCTCCCAGTCAGGATCGTCCGTTTCTCCCACCCCAACACCCGCCCCGGAGCCGGTGCGCCCCACGCCGCCTGCCCCCGCCTATGAGCCGCCCGCGGCCCGTGCCGCCTCGCCTGCCACCGGCGAGCAGGCCACCATCGGCAAGAGCCTTTACATCAAAGGCGAGATCAGCGGCTCGGAGTCGCTGTTCATTGACGGCAAGGTGGAGGGCAGCATCAACCTGCCCGGCAACCGCGTTACCGTGGG
>JAJYBT010000062.1 GCA_021778875.1 Acidobacteriota bacterium
TCGGGGAAAACTCCTTGCTTTCAATGCCGCTCTAGGGTGGCGGCTCGCCGGGCAGGCTCCGGTGCTTGAGTATAGTGCCTGCGGCAGGGAAGGGCAAAACGCCCAATTCGTTGTACATTGCCGCACCGCTCAAGCAGCACGCCGGCTATCGGGTCACTCAATGTCCATCCGCTCGATCAAGCCGTTCCGGATGCGATAGGTATGATGCACGGTGGCGTTGACGAGTACCGTTCCTTCGAGATTGCGAACGATCTGGTGGACCTCAACCACGTAGCGGCCCGTTTCGTCCCGGTTGATTTGCAGCGGCTCCACATGCGGGTCCAGCACGCTCCACTGCTGCGTCCAATATTCCCGCACCGCATCCCTGCCGTGAACGTGCCCGCCCTCCATGCCGTTGGCCCATTCCACGTCGGGATGCATGCGGGCCAGGACGTCCTCAATCAGGCGTGCATTAAAGTCCCGATATGCCGCGGTGAGAAGTTCGCGCTCGTCCAGTTGCTTGTCCCTCTCTCATTTACTCCGGGTGGTCCGGCGACATCAGGCAGATGTCAGGCAGGTTCCGGTAGCGCTCGGCATAGTCCATTCCATAGCCAATTACAAATAGATTCGGGATTGAGAAACCCACATAATCGGCGTCGATCTTCTCAATCCGCCGCGAGGGCTTGTCGAGCAGTGTAGCGATCCGCAGCGTCTTCGGGCGCTGCTGCAGAAAAATCTTGCGCAGGTAGGCGAGCGTGAGCCCGGTGTCCAGAATGTCCTCCACGATCAGCACATTCTTGCCCTCGATCGGCTCATCCAGATCCTTGATCAGCTTCACCGCGCCCGACGAGCGCTGCCCCTTGCCATAGCTGGAAACGGCCACAAAATCAAACGTCGTATCCACCTGCACCGCCCTTGCCAGGTCGGCAAGGAAGAGCGCCGCGCCCTTCAGCACGCCCACCATCACCAGCTTTTCGCCGTTAAGGTCCCGCGTAATCTGCGCGCCCATCTCTGCCACGCGCTCAAATATCTGTTGGTGCGTATACAGGACTTCGAGGCCCTGGTAAGTAACGGATGCCATGCGCATAGTATCCCTGAATTCCCCGTCCCCGCGAAAGAGAAGCTGTGCAAATCGCGGCCCGATTCACCCTGGCGCAGGGTGCCCGCCGTGCCGTTCCGCTCCGCCGCGCGTCTATACTTGTTAGAGGCATATGATTCCTTACCTCCATTTCTGGCACCTCAATATCCCCACCTTCGGACTCATGCTCTGGCTGGCGGCCGTGGCCGCCGCCTTCCTCATGGACAGAGGCTTCAAGCGCGCGCAGATTGACGCCGACGCCGTCGGAATGGTCGCCCTCACTGTGGTCGCAGGCATCGTAGGCGCAAAGCTGTGGCATGTCCTTGACACGCCCTCCGAGTTCCGTGAAATGGGCTGGCGCGTCCTCTGGGATTCCGCCGGCTTCGCCTGGTTTGGCGGGCTTGTCTTCGGCATTTCCGCCCTGCTCATCCAGGGCTGGCAGGCGCGCATCGGCGCTCTTCGCACGCTTGACCTTGCCGCCCCCTCGGCCGCCGTTGGCTACGCCATCGGGCGCATCGGCTGCCTGCTCTCAGGCGACGGCTGCTACGGCCTCCCCACCAACCTCCCCTGGGGCATGAGCTTTCCCAACGGCATCGAGCCCACCATCGTCCCCGTGCATCCCACTCCGCTTTATGAATTTGCCGCCGGCCTGCTCATCGGCGCGTGGCTCTGGATGCGCGGCAACAAGCCCCGGCCCACCGGCTGGATTGTCGGCGAGTACCTCGTCCTCAGCGGAATCGCCCGCTTCCTCGTCGAGTTCATCCGCCGCAATCCAAAGGTCCTCTGGGGACTCTCCAATGCGCAACTGGCCAGCGCCGGCTCGGTTGTCGTCGGCATAGCGCTCATCGGGTGGGCCGCCACGCGCAAGGCCTCCGGATCACGCCAGGCATCCATACACGCCGTCAGGCCGGCTTGATTTCCGCTCTCATCGCGCATCGGGCCTTCACCGGCCCATGCAGCCTCTACAGCCGCTTGATAAACGCCAGCGCCTCTTCAAGCCGCGGGAACAGCCGTTCTTCTGCCTTGAATTCACGCGAGTGAACGCACCGCCGCAGCCCGCGCATCCTCACCGGATGCTTCAAGTGCAGCATCTCGTGATAAAGCAGGTATTCCACGGCGTACCGCGGACTTGAGGGCCGGTCAAACACGCGGCTCACCACAATCGTGTTGTGCGCCGCGTCATAGTGGCCCAGTGACCGCTTGGCGTGGCCCTCGCTCCACGTCAGCTCGGGACGCCCCAGCAGCCCTCCGAAAAACTGCGCGTTCAGCGTGTCAAACACTTCTTCCAGGTTGTAGTAGCGACCTTCCGGGCCAAAAAACCGCTTGCTCCCGCGCAGCGTGCGGATCAGTTCGGTCTGCCGCGTGACGGCTGCGCTCGACGCAAATCGCTTGAAGCGCATGCTGTGCGTCGCATTGATCGGCTTCTTGTAGAGCTTGGCCAGCAGAATGTGCGCAATTGCACGCACCACGCTCTCCGGCGCGCCCTCAAGCAGGTCAGACAGGCTCACCAGAATCCTGCCTTCGCGCAATCGAATCGTCGTGTTCAGCGACGTGAACCGGCGAAAGCGAATCAGAATCGGCGGCATCGGCGCGCGGGGACGAAGCGCCCGATATTCTTCCTGGAAAATAGAAGCGAAATCCACGGCTTTCAAAATGGAGAGTAGCACAGCCAGCCGGGTTCAAAGCCCAAGCCCGCCCGCGCCGCGCAGGAACCGAATCGAACCGGCCGGAGTCTGCTACTTGGGCTCTGCCCGGTCCTGTCCGCGCTCGTCCTTGTGAATCTTGAAGTAAGCAGTCTGCTCCTCAAGCAGGCGCGAGGCCTGTTCCGCCAGATCCTGCCCGCTCTCGATCGACTCTTTGCGCGAGAGTTCAAAGCCCGGCTCGCTGGGAATCGCACGCAGCACGCCAAGCCAGTTCTGTGTCGCTTCAGCCAGTGGCTTCAATGCCTTGCGCATGTCCGCCTTGCGTTCGGAATATTGGTCCAGATTGGAGCCAAGCTCGTCCATCAGCGTCGTCAAATCCTGCAGCTCGCTGTCCATGCGTAACACCCGCGCGGCCGACCGCGCTCTCGCCGTCAGCGCCTTGATGCTGTCCACATGCTCGTTCAGGAACTTGGTGTAGAGCTTCACCCGCCCCGCCGGGTCAATGCCGGCCTCGCGAATCTTCTCCACCTGCGCGTTCGTCAGCGGCTCGCGCTGCTGCTTCTGCCCCCACACCGGAGAAACGCACAGTAGACATGTCAAAACGATGGCGAAATGGCCTGGGCTCCGCATGGCCGGCGCCTCCCCGCGCTCTCATTCAATCACATTGAGTAGACGAGGAAAAGCCGCGCCCCGCGCGGAATGTCGTCTGGATTGCGTTGGTAAGCCTTGCTGCGGTCCCGCCTATTTCCTGAAGACCTGCATCATCGTGTCATTGTCGGCCTGGTTCACCTGCGCCAGCGTCTGTTCCACCAGCGGGCGGTCCTCATAGCTGCTGGAGTGCAGCATCTCGCGCAGACGGAACGCTGCATGACGAAGCAGAATCTCCGCATTCTTCAGCCGCTTGTTGTCGTCTGTCAGAGAAACGTGAACCTTGTCCGCAAGCTGCTGAATCTGCTTCAGCATCGCGGTCGATTTCGCCACATCCCCGGCCGCATACTGCCGCAGGCTGAACTCCGTCATCTGGTGAATCAGCTGGGCATACAGGAAGCACTGCTCCCGCGCAGGCGCATCGCTGATGCGCGCCTCCAGCGCAGCAATGCTTTGCTGATCCGGCGTCGATTCGTCCGACGCAAGCGCAGCGGCTGGCGCTGCCAGAGCCGCGATGAAAATGAGGGCCGTCAACCGTCCGCTGTGTCGCATGAGGAGCCTCCGCAGGTGCGGAATCTAAGTGTTTCCCCGGATGGAAACTGCTCTACCTCAGGCCGTGATTATGTGAGTTATCGCGAAAGAGTGCAAGGAAAAATTTCAGACTCCCGGCAGGCCCGGCAGCCTCAGTGTGCATCGCCATGTTTCTTGCGGCATTTCTCAGTCGCTTTTGCACCGTTGCAGGGTCACTTCTTCTTCTCCAGAACCTCCAGCCGCTGTCGCGCCTGCCATTCCTGGTCTGGAAACTTGCCGCCTGCTGCATTCAGAAATTGATGGTAGTAGCTGGCCGCCTGCAACTTATCTCGTAGCGTATCGTAAGCGGTCGCCCAAAGAAAATAGGTTCCAGGCACCTCCGGCAGATATTTTGACCGCATCGTAAGTGCATGAAGCGTGATGGAAGGCTGTCCCACCTTCAGTGCTGCAAACGCAAGCCCGCTCCACGCGTCGCCATTGGTCGGGTCACCCTGCGTCGCTTTGTTGAACGCCGCGTATGCCTCCGCATACTTCAGTTGGCGAATCAGATTCTGCCCATGCGTCACCAGTAGTCCGGGGTCGTTCGGGTTTGCGGCCAGCAGGCTCGCGTAAAGTTTGTCCGAGCCCGCCGCATCGCCGGCCTGCGCCAGCACGTCGGCAAGCATGCGCGTAATGGCCAAGTCGTCCGGATGTGCGGCGTGCAGCTTCTCGAGCAGGGGCAGCGCCTCCGCCTTGTCCTGCGCGGCCAGCACGGTCGCCAGTTGCGCGGTCAGCGCCGGGTCGTCCGGCGCCTGCGCCAGCGCCGCGCGCAGCAGCGTCTCCGCCTCCCCATACTCCTTGCGGACAATCAGCAGATGCGCCAGCCCGGCATTGGCCTCTTTCGATTTGGGATTCTTTGCCAGCACACGCCTATAGGCAGCCTCGGCGGCAGCCGCCTGCCCCGATTTCTCCGCCAGCGCTGCCGCAAGCAGCGTGTCGCTCTCCGTCTCGGGAGAGATATTCAGCGCTTCGATCAGCTCATTCGAGGCAGCGGCGGGGTCATTGTCGCGGTCAATCTCCGCCAGCGCGCGCCATGCCCGCGCCTTCATCGCCGGGCCGGCGTCGCCCGGGTCCAGCGTCGTGGCCGCCAGCAGCTCCGTTCGCGCCTCCGGCAGCTTGCTCTGTCGCGCCAGCAGCAGCCCCAGCATGATCCGTGACTCAAACGACTTCGGGTTTGCCGCAACCGCCCGCCGGTAGAGCCCTGCCGCGTCGTCCAGCCGGCTCTGCGCGTCCGCCACGTACCCGGCGTCAAACAGCGCCCGCGCATCCGTCGGATGGACCGCAAGCCACGCATCCAGCCTGGCTTCCGCCGTCTTCCAGTCGGACTTGACAATGGCCGCCTCGGCCTCCGCCACCTGTGCGGAAACAGGATGCGCTTCACCCGGAGCCGTCTGCAGCGGCGGCTTTTGCGCAGGGGCCTGGGCAAAACCCGCAGCCGATGCAAACAACAGAACAAAAAACACGCTACAACGCACGAGATACCTCAAACACCAGTTTAATGCCTCTCATCCTTGCCGGAACGGCGGGTGGGTAGTGGGTCTGTTTGAAGGGTACACGGCCTTCAAACACTGCGGAAAAACTCGCCGCCGGCAAAGTCCTGAAAAACTCGCCACTGGCAAAGCCTTGTGTCAGGGCACGAGTTTACTCGTGCCGTAAGTGGCCTGAATCAGCCTGGCCTTCAGGCCCTGCGCTTTTGTGCCCACTCGTTTAGGCCGCTCTATTGGGTTTTTCCGCAGCCCCTTCAGAAGCCCCCGAGGGGAAGTTCTTTCAGACTGACCCATTACCGGCGCGTGACACCCGTCACTTGGTGCGCACACAGCAGGTGCCCTAAAGCCGTCCTCTGCGTCAAACAACGCAAAGGGGGAGCCAGCCATGAAACCCTTGGTAGAACTCCATCTCCGTGACGATTCCGAAAAAGCAGCCACGCCAAGTCCTCCCAAACAGGAAGGTGAAGAATCCAAGCCTCTTGTGCCAAGCAAGAAGCTGAATCGCATGGCCAGAAAGGCCGCGCACAGGGCGGCGGTGGATGCAGGCCGCAGCTCGTCAGGCCTCTTTTCGAAGTAGTGGACAAAAGGTGCAAGGCGCCGCTTGTCCCTCATCGCCTCTCCCCTCCAGCCGCTTTCGCGGCAGCAAAAAGGGATTCCCTGCGTCCGTCCGGCCGGCGTCACTTTCCGCCCATCCAGCGCCATATAATAAAGAATGGCCCGATGCGCTCTGAACCTCTCTGACGGGGCAGTGATACATCTGGCCCATTTCTTCCCGGTGCCTTCCCGTTGACTTCATCGAACGACGCTATCGTCATCCGCGGTGCGCGGACCCACAACCTGAAGAACATCTCCTGTGAGATTCCCCACGGCAAGCTGACCGTTGTCAGCGGCGTCTCGGGCTCCGGCAAGAGCTCCCTCGCCTTTGACACCATCTACGCCGAGGGCCAGCGCCGCTACGTCGAGTCCCTCTCCGCCTACGCCCGCCAGTTTCTTGAGCGCATTGAGAAGCCCGACGTCGACGAAATCGACGGCCTCGCCCCCGCCATCGCCATCAAGCAGAAAAACACCACCCGCAATCCCCGCTCCACCGTGGCCACGGCGACAGAAATCTACGACTACATGCGCCTGCTCTACGCTCGCTGCGGCACCGTCCATTGCATCCATTGCGACGGCCTCGTCAAGCGCGACTCCATCGATGAAGTCGCCGAAGCCATCCTCGCCCTCGGCGAAGGCGCGCGCCTCCACGCGCTCTTTCCCGTCCGCCATGAGACCCCCGTCGCCGAGCCCGCAAAGCCCGCGCGACGCGGCGCAAAATCCGCCAAAACCGCGCCCCAGCCCCCATCAGAGTCGCCCCTCACCGAGGCCCTCAAGGCCCGCCTCATCGACCTGCGCAGCTCCGGCTTCAACCGCCTCTACCAGCTCGGCCGCATCTTCGAGTTCTCCACCCCCGAGTCGCTCCTCGACCTCGACTTCACCCTCCCCGTCTTCATCCTCCTCGACCGCATCGTCGTCAGCGCAGACAACCGCGCCCGCATCGTCGATGCCGCTGAAATCGCCTATCGCGAATCCGGCGAAGTCATCTTTGAAGAAGTCTCCCGCGAAGAAACAGCCGAGCGCAGCCATCACCGGTTCTCAGGCGAATTCGAGTGCACCAGTTGCCATCGGCCCGGCAAAGAACCCGAGCCGCGCCTCTTCAGCTTCAACAATCCCTTCGGCGCATGCCCCCGCTGCCAGGGCTTCGGCAACACCGTGGACTACGACCTCAGCCTCGTCATCCCCGACAAAACCCTCAGCCTCAACGACGGAGCCATCGACCCATGGAACCGCCCCAAATACCGCGGCTGGTTCAATGACCTGCGCAAGCACGCCCCGGCGCTCGCCATCCCCATGGACATCCCCTGGCGCGACCTGCCCGACGAAGCGCGCGAAATCGTGCTCCGTGGCAAGGGCGCCTTTGAAGGCGTCCACGGATTCTTCGCCCAGATGGAGCGCAAAAAGTACAAGCTCCACGTCCGCGTCATGCTCAGCAAATACCGCGGCTACGCCGAGTGCCCCGACTGCCGCGGCCAGCGCCTCCGCGCTGAAGCCCGCGCCGTCCGCCTGAACGGCAAGAACATCTGTCAGGCCTCATCCCTCACCATCGCCCGCGCCAACGAGTTCTTCGCTGCCCTCAAGCTCACTCCCATGCAGGAAGAAATTGCCGGCCAGATACTCCACGAAATCCGCCAGCGCCTCAGCTTCCTGCTCGCTGTCGGCCTCGAATACCTCACCCTCGATCGCCTCGCCTCCACGCTCTCCGGCGGAGAAGCCCAGCGCATCCAGCTCGCCACCTCGCTCGGCTCGCAGCTCGTCGGCGCGCTCTATGTGCTCGACGAGCCCTCCATCGGCCTGCACTCGCGCGACACCGAGCGACTCATTCGCATCCTCAAAGACCTCCGCGACCTCGGCAACACCATCGTTGTTGTCGAGCATGATGCCGACGTCCTCCGCGCCGCCGACCATCTGCTTGACCTCGGCCCCGGCGCTGGCGAGTTCGGCGGCAAGCTCCTCGCTGAAGGTATGCTCGCGGAAATCGAAGCCAACCCCAACTCGCTCACCGGCCGCTATCTCTCCGGCCAGATCGCCATCCCCGTGCCCACGCGCCGCCGCGCGCCCGGCAGGGAAACGCTCGTTCTCCGCGGCGCTCAGGCCAACAACCTTCACGGCATCGACGTAGAAATCCCTCTCGGCCTGCTCGTCGCCATTACAGGCGTCTCCGGCTCCGGCAAGTCTTCGCTCGTCCATCAGGTGCTCTACCGCGCCGTCGCCCGCGCCCTCGGCCAGACCGACGGCGGCGACCCCACCGGCCTCTACAAATCCCTCACCGGCGTCGAGCGCCTCAACGATGTGGTCCTCGTTGACCAGACCCCCATCGGCCGCACCCCGCGCTCCAATCCCATCACCTACATCAAGGCCTTCGACCTCGTCCGCGAGCTCTTCGCCGCGCAGCCCGATGCCAAGCGCCTCTCCCTCACCCCCGGCCACTTCTCTTTCAACGTCCCCGGCGGCCGCTGTAAC
>JAJYBT010000063.1 GCA_021778875.1 Acidobacteriota bacterium
TCACGAATCCGCCGGCGCGCAGCTCGGCAGACTGCCGCAATGCTGCACTGGCGATGGCGGAGGCCGCGGCCAGCGTGAGCGCATTGTGGAGCGGCACGTACAAGACCACGGGGCTGAGCCTGAGCGCCGATGTGTGGCCGGGAGACGCGCTGCAACTGAATGCGCCTTCAACTGATTTGAATGCGCAGGTGGTGGTGCGCACCGTGAAGTTGAGCTACCAGGCGGGCTATCTGGACCTTGTCGAGTACGTCATCACATTTGCCAATGACTGGGCGGACGATCTGGCTATCAAGACCAGCGCGAGCGTTCCGGCGGATACCTGGCTGCCTGCGCTTGTGGAGCCTGCGTATCTGGCGAACCTCAAAGCACTGACGGTGACTTCAATGAGCGGCAGCACGGTCACGATTGATACTGGCGCGACGGCGCCCACGGGAGGCGGGTTCGAGATTCGCACGCGCGACTTCTGCTTTATGGCCGGCGAAGATCCCGACCTTGTGATGCGCGGGTCGCAGCCGAGCATGACGTTCTCCCGCGCATCGGCCAGCGACCGGTTCTACATCAGGATGTACGACGGCTCCACGCCGCCGAATTACTCGGAGTTTTCTGCGGCGTTATTCATCAACCTGCCTCTGTGATGCGAGAGGCACTATGACAGGCAAAGAAGAGACGGAGTCCGGCGGATGCGGATGATGAATGAATTCGAGGCGCAGGTGCTCAGCGATTTGAGCGTGCTGAAGAATCAAATGGCTGGCCTGATGGGAGACGGCAATGGCGGCCGCATAGCCGAGCTGGAACGGCGCATGGACCGGCACGAGCAGAGCTGGCAGCGAGCCAAGGGCTTTCTGGCGGCGGTGAGCGTGGCGTTTGCCGTGATTGAGGTTGCCGTGGAGGCGTGGCGGCGGCACTAGAGCGGCAGGCGCTCCGCGCTTGGCGCAGGATGGTTGAGGATGGAGGGAGCGGCGGATTATCGATCTGAGATCGAGCCGTGCAATGCAGACTCGATGGCCTGCATGATGACTCGATGAAAAACTGCATCGGTGTGATGAGCGAACGCGTCGCGCGCGCTGGCAAGCTGCTGCGGCTGCGATGGCGGCGGGTCTGCGACCTTGCGCAATGCGTCAGCCACCGAGTCCTGCGATTGCGGGTCAACAATCAGGCCGAGGTTGTGCCTGCTCGCGAGCCAACCGATGACGCCTTGATTCGATGCAAGGATTGGCAGACCGTGGCGCGCGGCAAGCACAAGCATATTGCTCATGGTGTAGAAGCCGGTGTATCCAATCCACATTGCATCCGCTGCTGAAAGCAGTGTGGGCACGGACTCCTCCGGCACGAAGCCCGGGCGCAGATGCAGGCGGCCCTCTGCGAGAAGCTGCGCGGCGACAGGGCCGGCGAGGAAACTTTCGACTTCGTTATCCTGACTGCCGGCAAGCAATAGGCACACATGTTTTGGGCAGTCTTCACGCGCCATGGCGCGCATCGCAATGAGAACACCTTTGCGCGCGGTCAAGTGACCGAATGCGAGGATGAGTCTCGCGGAGCTGGGTATGCCGAGCTGTCTCCGCGCAGCGCTCTTTTCAATGAGCGTGCAGGTGTTGCACGTATCGGGCAGCAGGCGGATCTTCGCGAATTCGCTACCGCGCTGGCGCGCAGCGTATTCGGCGAGGGTTGGATCAATGGTCAGCAATGACCCGAGGCTTTCAGTCCGCAGGAGCCTGCGAAACAAAAACGCTCGCCCTGCACGGGTGAATGTCCGTGGCGCGGTCACACCCATCTTGCGCAAATGGAACTGAGCGCGCATGGAGATGGCGATCCATGGCGTGGCTCCGAACGGGCCGCCGCGCAAGGCGATTGCATTTGCGCATCCATCCACCAGTGGCAGCAGGACAAGATCAACGGGACCACTGCTCGATGCGCGCCGCCATGCCCTTTGATAGATTGCGCGCAGAGTGAACTCGCGACGGACAAGGCCGAGGGTGGAGAAATCTGCGAGTCTGGTCTGCCGATCTGGATCGATGGCAAGCTCATGGAACTCGCACTGCGCGAGGAGAGCGCTCAACTCCGGATGAGCGGACAGGCTTGCGGGACCGGCGACAATCACATGCGCAGCGTGGAGCAGGCCTGATTCCAGGATGCGCCGCAGATAGCTGGGATGATGACCGCTGCTGGAGATTTCCAGAATGAGAATCCGCTTCATATCGATGGATCAGATTCCTTCCGGAGTGCGCGGGGATGCTGGCAGAGGTGCGTCCACACCCTGCTGCGGAGCAGTTGCAGGCCGTGGCTGCGCGGGAAGAAATCGCGTGTTTTGGCCACGACGGGCGCGCTGCGCGCCATTCCTTCTGTTTCTTTCGCCGTGGAGCGCCAGCGCAATGAGGAGACCGAGGCCAAGGCCAGCTCCGCGATCGCCGAGCATGTTGCCCAGCGTGGTGATGGCCAGCGCCGCAGCCACCGCGATGGCCGCGAGCCGCGCGATGTATGGCGCGTCGTGCATGTTGCCCTTCCAGATGGCAAACAAAAAGATGAAGGGCAGCACCCAGCCCATCAAGAGGCCAGAGGTGAAGAACTGGTAGACCCAGCCGATGTGGCCGGGACTGAAGGTGTAGGCGGAATAGTCTTCGCCCACGAGCGCCGACACGCCGATAAGGTAGCGCGGGTCATTCTTGTGTTCGGCGCCGATGCCGGAGCCGAAGAACAGATGGCTCTTGTCTTTTTTCATTGCCTGAATTTCGCCGGCGGCTTCTGCAATGCGCGTAAGCGCGGTTGGATCCTGCGCGCCGAGCGAGGCATTCCGCTCAGACCAGTGCGCGACCACGCCGGGGAACGCAGCAATGGCAATGGCTGCAAGAATGATCAACGCGCCGGTCAGGCCGAGAAGATTCCTCTTGAGTCTGTGGCGCACCTTCTGGTTGAGCCATGCGGGCGGCCGCAGCAGGGCGAATGCGAGCAACAGAAGGATGACGCCGATGCCCGCAAAATAAGTTCGCGTGACAGAGAGAAAGATAATCATCAAGCTGCCTGCCAGGCCCACGATGTTGATGAGACCGGCCTTTGCGCCTTCAAAGAGAAGCCTGCACAGCGCAAGCGAAAACAGCACGATGAGCAGCGGGCTGAGGATGTAGTAGCGCACATTCTGCAGGCCCAGTCCCATGGTGAGGCCGCGCACAAGATACACGACGCTGGAAACGGCTGACGCATAAAAGAGGCCGCGAAAGATGAGGCGCGCGTTGTCCTCTGACTCGCTGAGGAGGAGAAGCCCCATGATGAGGCTCTCGCCCATGAGCAGCGTTGGCAGCATGATGCGAAGGTAATGGCCCGCGGGGACGTCGCGCCAGAAGGCGATGAAGGGGGTGGTGGCAAGGTAGATCCACCAGAGCCATGTGATGCGCTGAAGGGAGCGCAACCGCGCGCGCGGCCTTCGCGCGTTGAGGAGGAACAGAACGAACGCCAGCGTGCTGATGAAACTGACGGCGACCTGCCATGCCGTGCCGCCCTGCTTGCTGGAATGGAAGTCCGCAGCGGCAGCCGTGCAGTAGAGCAGGAAAAGCCTGCCATTCATTTGCCGCGAGAATGTCGCAGCCGCGCCGGACCGTGCGGACGGTGTGCCGAACTGACCGAGCGCCTCACTGTTTGCCGCAATCATGGCTTTTGCCTTCTCAAGCGCGGCCTTCCAAAGCAGCCGCCATGGATCGATGCTGAGCATTTACAGAGCGAGCGTCACAGAGCGCGATGCGCATCTGCGGCGAACGCGGATCAGGGATGGGTATAGATGATCGCCGTACCGATACCGGGCAGCGCGGCCGCAGTCGCCTTGACCACGTCTGCAACGCTGCTGTTTGGAATGAAGACGATGTCGTTGGGCTTGAGCGGCACATCCGCGAGCTTACCGCGGAGAATCTTGTGGAGATTGAGGACGCTTACGACACGTTTTCCGTTCGCTTCATCGCGAAACAGATAAACCTGTTTGTCTTTTGCCGATGGGCTGAGTCCCTGCGCAAGGGCCAGGCCCTGGCTGATGGTTGTCGCGCGGGCAAGCGGAAATCCGCCGGCGCGGCGCACGTTTCCCATGATGTAGACGAGCGGCGCGCGCTCCAGCGTGATGGTGTCGCCGGGCACTATGGTATATGTGTCCGCCGACGCTTTGAGGTCCACGTGGTCGGGCGCAGGCGATGACGGATGCAGGATGTCCGCAGCGCCGTCTGATAGCTCGGTTGGCCCGCCCGCCGCGGTCAGCAGATCCGCAAGGCGGCGCTTGCCGAGAATTGGATAGATGCCGGGAGTGCGAATCTCGCCCTGGATTGAGACGCCGTGCGAAATGTAGTCCGCGATGCTGACAGTGACTTTTGGATCGAGCACCAGGCCGTCACTCTTCAGCTTCTTCACAATCATTGTCGCAACGTCAGCGGGCTTCATGTTCTGCACTGCGAGACTGCCGATGCCATTGAAGTCAACATTTCCATCGGGGTCCACGCGGGCATCCTGATCGAAATCCGGCGTGTCAAACACGGCGACGTGGAGCAGATCACCGACGCCGATGAGCAACTGGCCAGAGGCGGGATAGAGGCGGCCTGTGGCGGCGGGCGTAATGGCCGCGGCTGCGCCTGCTCCGGCCGATCTGGGGGTGCGCGACGAGGTGGTTTTCTGCATTCCGGGAAGCGTTGACTCGCTGGAAGAGAGGTCGGAGCTTTGTGCGCCTGAGGCGCTTTGCGCCAACGCGGCGGTGGCCGCGAACAGCAGCATGCCGGTCAGCAGCGCGGCGGTCGCGACGTCCGTCAGTCTATTTCTCATGTCGCTTCTCCTTTGATTCGGAACCCGACTTGCCGCTTGAGTAGTAGTCGTAATATCCGTAGTAGCCGTAGGCGTCAGATTGATAATCGATTGCGTTGAGGACGCCGCCGAGAATGCGCGCACCCGTGCGGCGCAGCATGCGGCAGCCCTGCTGCGCAAGGTGGCGGGAAGTGGAGCCCGACCGCACGACGTACAGCACGCCGTCAGACTGCGCGGCAATAATCTGCACATCGGAGACGGAAACGGTTGGCGGTGAGTCGAGGATGACGAAGTCGTAGGCTGAACGCATCTGCTGCAGCAGAGCGGTGAATTGCGGCGATGCGAGAAGCTCTGCGGGATTGGGCGGCTGCGCGCCGGCGACCAGAATGTCAACGCCGCTCTGGTCACCGAAGCTGTGAATGCATTCCGATGGCTGCTTCATGCCTGCGAGTATCTGGCTGACGCCATGCGCAGCGGGAATGGACAGCTTGAAGCCGATGCTGGGCCTGCGCAGATCGCACTCCATGAGCAGCACCCTGCTGCCACCCTGGGCCATAATCATGGCGAGGTTGATGGCTGTGGTGCTCTTTCCTTCTTCAGGAATGGCGCTGGTGACCACGATGGTGCGCGGAGGCTGTCCGGGATGCGAAAGCAGCAGCGACGTGCGCAGGGTTCTGTATGCCTCGATCTGCTGTCTTGCGGGCGCATCGAGTTCTTCCTGTCTTCGGGTTGTCTGCAGGGTGTCAGGCTGGGCCCCGCGCAGCCTGGGGATCATGCCGATGGTCGGCGCGCCGATGGTCTGCTCCAGCAGATCTGCATCGAGAATGGACTTGTCCAGCGCATCCACGAGCACGGCAAGCAGGCAGCCGAGGAGAAGTCCCATGCCGCTGCCCGCAAGAAGATAATTCGACGTGCGCGGAGCGGCCTTCGTCAGCGGCACAAGAGCGCGATCGATGACTTCGACGTTGTTTCCCTTGAGACCGGCGAGTACGCCGGCCTCTTTGAGCTTTTGCAGAAGGCTCTGATAGAGCGCGTAGGAGGACTCGAAGTCGCGCTCGGCAATCGTGTAACGAACCACGTCGTCATCGCGCTGCTGCATGTCCTGCTTTTCCTGATCGACGGCGGACTTGAGCGACTTGACCGAATTGCGCGCCACCGTCAGGTCTGTGAAGGCGCGTGTTTGCGCGTTGATCAACTCACTGCCGATCTGCTTGTCCAGTTGCGCGGTGCGCGCATTCACCTGTTTGACGGCGGGATAGTTGGGCCCGTATTTTGCGCTCAACTCTTTCTGCTGTGCCATGGCTGAGTCGCGGGCCGTAAGCAACGCCGCGAGGACTGGATCGGACTCCGGATTGATCGAGTTGATGCTGGAGTTTTGCAGCACGTTGTACTGCGCCTCTTTAACCAGCATGTCGGACTCGGCGGCGACAAGCGACTGCTGCATGCCGAGCAGACGCTGCGTATCCAGAGACTGCGCTCCTCCACCCGCGCTATTGGACGCTGTGGGAGGAGGCGCTGCGACCATGGTGTCAAGAAGATTGAGCTTCTTTCCATATTCAAGGGCGCGGCTCTGCGCATCCTCTGTCTGTTGCCGCAGGTCTTCGAGCTGCCTGGCGAGCCACTCTGAGATGCCATGCTGCGACTCGTAGCGCACCTGGTAACCGCGCGCTGCGTATTCGTCCACCAGAGTGTTCGCAATCCGCTCAGAGAGTTGGGGAGACCGGGTGCGCACCGTAATGCTGATCGCCTCAGTGTGCGGAATTTCTTCCACCTTGAGGACGCCGCTCATCGCGACAAGCACTCTGTGCACCGTCAGCGGGTTGCCGGCGCTTGGAATGCCTTCAGCCTTGCCGGGGCGGGAAAACGTCCTGTTGCGATACAGGTCAAGCACATTGGCGACGCGCATGGCGACCGTGTGGCTGGTGAGCACCGCAATCTCGGTCTGAAGCTTGATCTCCGGGTCCTCGCCAAGAATCGAGCTGGCGGGCGCATCTTCAAACTGTATGCCGGAGTTGCCGCCCTCCACGATGCGTATTGTCGATACAGCATCGAACATGGGCGGAGAGATTTTGGCGGCAATCAATGATGCGGCAATCCCCACGAGAAACGTGACGAGCACCCAGTAGCGTCTGCGACGCAACATGACCCATGCGTCGTAGAGCATGGGCGACTCTGCGTTGAAATCCGATTGAAGCAGGGAGCCCGGGTTGTCATCCAAAGGCCGCTGGGGAGTCGACCCGGAAGCTGGTACGTGGCTATCGTCTGTTGTCATTTGAATATCCGGAAATCCTCAACCGTTGTGCTCTGACGAACCGAACAACGCGGTTCTCAGGTAAAAACTTTGGCGGCCTCCAGAAGCGATTTTGCAACGGCCGCCTCAAGCAAAATCGAGACGCGAACTCTGAGCGCGTTCGAGGTCATCATCCAACCGAAGGCCTGGCTCAGGGAAAGCCCGCCGCTGGCAGCTTTCAGGCAGACCCGCGGACACGCCCGCAAGCAGTGCCGCGATGCTTTCTGATTTTCTGCAGCGAAGCCATTGTATCTTTCATTGGGTGTGCAACATCACTTGCAGGAGCCTGATTGGAAAAATCCTTCACCCGCAGGGCATGGCCGCATTATGCGGGAAGGCAAAGTAATCGCTGGATGAGGCGATTATATTCGGCGGCACATCGCTCGAAAGTAAGATCGCCAAGATCCCGCTCGTACCGCTTCCGCCAATGTCCATTGGCCAGTGCATCCTCAAGGCAGCAGGCCAGATCATCGACGATGGGCGGATCACCGAGCATGGAGACGCCGGGAAGGCTCCGAAAGCCCGCGAACGCAGGGATGTCGCTGAACACGCAATAAGCGCCGGAGGCGAGCGCTTCAAGCGCGGCAATGCTGTGCGCCTCGCCCTGGGATGGCATAAGATACATGTCCGCCCCTGCGAGCAGTTCCGCGATGTCGCCGCGCGCGCCCATCACCTGCACCTGGCGCGCAACTTTGCCTTCTCGGATGAGAGTCATCAGCTTGTCGAAGTAGTCCTGCTCGTCAATTGGTCCTGCAATCACGAGGCGCAGATTCGTAATGCCGTGGGCTTTCATGCGAATGAGGGCCTCGACGGAAACATGCTGCTGCTTTTGAATAGAGATGCGGCCGACCTGCAATGCAATGACCTCACCGGACTCCGGCGCATAGAGCCTCTGGCGCCATGCCTGGGACTCGCTCGCAAGCCGCGCAAAGCGATCTGTATGGACGCCGTTCATCACGACCTGCGTGGAAACGCGATCTGTAACGCGCAGGCGATAATTGTCAACGGATTTGGTATTCACGCCAATGACCCGCGCGTGGCGGCTCCGCAGCAGTCTTTCCAATCTGCGGATGCGCTGATCGTTGAAGTCATCATCCGAATGCAGCACCGTGACGATCACCGGCTTGCGCGTGAAGCGCAGCGCCAATCGCGTGTATACGCTCGGCAGAACTGAATGCGCGAACACAATGTCCGGCGCAATGGCCTTCACTGAGCGGTGCAGCCATCGTGCCCTCCGCAAGCCATCCAGTGCGAAATCTGGAATCAGCATCCGGCATCCCTGCTGCTCAAGCTTCTGCATCTCTCCGGCAAAGCTCTGCTGCGCGGGCCTGAGGGCGGCTATTGAAACACGATGCCCTGCTTGCATCTGATGCTGCGCGAGATCG
>JAJYBT010000064.1 GCA_021778875.1 Acidobacteriota bacterium
CGGTAGATGGCGACAGGGAAGAGCTGCACCTTGTACCCATTCAGAGAGAGCGGCATGGCGCCGGTCATGGCAGCCTTGCCGGCGGCGCGAGCAGTCTCTGCCGTGATGGGCTTGCCGGTGAGGGCGGCTTCTGCCTCGCGGGAGCGGCGCACGACGGGAGAAGCGGCTCCCATGGCGACGACCGCGCTGCGGCAGATGTTTCCATCCATCTCCAATACGATTGCCGCATCAGCAATCGCCCAGTCGTGGCTCTCTTTTTCGCCGTATTTCTGATAGGCCGAGCGCGTGCCGGCGGCCGGCTTGGGGATATGAATGGCGGTCAGCAACTCGTCGGGAGCCATGACGTGGAAGCGGGATGGATTGGCATCCGGCTGCACGTAGAAATCCTTGATGGCGACGGTGCGCTTGCCCTTGGCGGAGGTGAGCTCCACAGTGCCGTTGAGGGCGAGCAGAGCCACCGCGCCGGAGGACGGTGCTACGGAGGGGCAGCCGCCGTAGTCCATGATGGCGTGGTACTGGTTGAGGCCGGAGAAGGCAAAGCACTGTTCCTTGCCTTTGCGGATGCACTGGAACTCGGCGGAGCGGAAGTACCAGCACTGCAGCTCCTGCAGCAGGTTGCCGCCGATGGTGGCCACGTTGCGGATATGCGGTGTGGCGGCGTGCCCGCATGCATCTGCCAGCACGGTGTAGTGCGAGCGGATGGTGGGATCGTCGGCTATCTCAGCCAGCGTGGTGAGAGCGCCGATGGTGAGGCCTTCGGGCGTGGACTGGATACCGCGCAGCGCCTGGATGTTGCGAATGTTGACGAGGCGCTTGGGGGTGTCGGTTCCATTCTTCATGCGGTCGAGGAGATCGACGCCGCCCGCTTTGACGACAGCGCCGTCCTTGAGCTGCGAGAGAGCTGCCTCGACGGTGGTGCAATCTGCAAGACTGAAGGAATTCATAGGGACTCCATCAACGGTTGTGGCTGGTTGAGCGCTGCAAGGACGACAGCGGGCGTCATGGGCAGCTGGCGAATGCGGACCCCGGTGGCGTTGTAGACGGCGTTGCCGATGGCGGCTCCAGCGGAGATGATGCCGGCGGCTTCTCCAATGCCGGAGGCATCCGTGGAGCTTTGACCGATGTACGACTCGATGAGCTGCACCTCGATCTTCGGCACCTCATACGCACCGGCGATCTTGTACTTATCCAGATTGGGATTGACCATCAGCCCGTAGTTGGGGTCGAGCAGCCGGTGTTCGAACAGGGTGTAGGAGATGCCCTGAATGACGCCGCCGTTAATCTGGCTGATTACCTGGGTGGGATTCATGGGACGGCCGCAATCGTGCACGGCGAGCACATGCTTGACGTGGATGCGCCCGGTTTCCGTGTCCACGGCCACCTCGGCGATGTCTACGCCGCCGTAGGTTTCGTACTTGGATGGATCGTAGTCGGGGATGCGCCGGGCCTGCGCAGAGACCTCTTCCGTATTCATTTTGGCGGCAGCCGAGCGGAAGGGGATGGGCTGGAACTTGCCCGATGCGCTGTGGACCATGCCGCCGGTCAGGCTCAGGTCAGAGGCCTTTGTGCCCAGGGCGGGTGCGATGCTTGCGAGGAACTTCTGCGCGGCCTGCCATGCGGCGTCGCGCACGGCGGGTGTGAGGGAAAGCGTGGTGACGCTGCCGCCGGAGTTGGGACCGACGGGGTAGTTGGTGTCGCCCACCTTGACGGTTATCTTGGCCGGCGGCACGCCGAACTGCTCGGCGAGGATCTGCGCCAGAACCGTCTTGATGCCGCTGCCGATGTCCTGCACGGCCGAGAGCACTTCCACGGAGCCGTCCTTGTGGACGCGAACCTCAGCGGCGGAACTCATGGTGATATGGCGGTACCAGATGGACTGCGAGAGTCCGATGCCGCGCTTGATGGGGCCGGGGTCCGCATTGGGACGCGCATTGCGGGACTTCCAAAGAGCGCTCTCGCGAATGATCTGTCGCTGCACGCGGCGAACGGGGTTCTCGTCGATGCGATCGCGGAGATCAATCGGGTCCATGTTCAGGCGCTCGGCCAGATCGTCGATGGACTGCTCCAGCGCAAAGGCGCCCTGCGGATGACCCGGGGCGCGGAATGCGGCGGCCGGACCGGCGTTAATGAAGACGTCGTTCTCTTCCGTGTGCAGGTTAGCCCACTTGTACAGGTTGGTGGCTGGACCGGCGCAGCCGGCGCCCGTGCCGCAGCCGGCGGTTCCGTAGCTGATGAGCTGGATGGCGGTGATGGTGCCGTCCTTCTTGGCGCCGATGCGGAGACGCTGATCGGAGCTGGGGCGATTGCCCACCGAGCGGTGCTCCTCTTCGCGGTCGAGCATCAGGCGAACCGGAGCGCCGGTCTTGCGCGAGAGCTCGGCTGCGACGACGCCCGGGTTACCGGCTCCGAACTTGGCGCCAAAGCCGCCGCCCATGAACTCCGTGATGACGCGGACCTGCGATTTGGGAATGCGGAAGAAGGCCGCAAGCTCTTCGCGCACGCTGGCCGTGCCCTGCGTGGAGGCGTAGACGGTGAGCATGTCGGACTTCCAGTCGGCGACCACGCCGTGGGTCTCCAGCGCTGAATGCGTCTGCACCTGCGTGGTGTAGCGCGCATCGACGACCACATCGGCTTCCTTGAAGCCCTGCTCCACGTCGCCATGCTTGCGCACCGCGGGTCCGTGCACGTTGCCTGTCTGCGGAATGCCGCTGGCGCTTCCACCGCCGCCCGCGGTTCCGGCCTGATCGGCGGCGCCGGGGAAGACCAGTGGAGAGCTGGGGGTGCGAGCCAGATCGGCATCGACCACGAAGGGCATTACCTCGTACTTCACCTTGACCTTGGCGGCTGCCTCTTCGGCGGCCTGCGGTGTGGCGGCGGCCACGGCTGCTATGGGCTGCCCGGCATAGCGAACGACGGGATACTTGGCCTGCTCCAGCGAGGGGTCGCGCAGCACGGCCGAGCCCAGCAGCGTTCCAATAATATGCACGCCCTTGACGCCGGGGAGCTTTTCCGCCTCGGAGGTATCGATCGAGAGGACGCGCGCGTGGGGCACGGTGGCGTTGACGAACCGGCCGTACAGCATGCCGGGCAACTGGACATCCGCGGTGTAACGGGCGCGGCCGGTCACCTTGGCGGGGCCGTCCCAGCGCTCGTGCGACTTGCCGATGAATTGCAGATCCTTGTTGACGGGCAGAACGGGAGGCTCTGACGCGGGAACCGTGCGCTGCTCTTCGTGGAGCGTATAGCCGGGAACGCCGACCGGTACGCTGACCGTCCGGGTGGCGCCTTCGGTGACATCGGCGGCGGCGAGCAGGGCATCCGGAAGCGAGTGCGAGGTATGAGTTGCCATGGGATTCTCTCCTATGCCTTGCGAGCGATCTGGCTGGCCGCGTCGAGCGTGGCCGCAAAGACTTTGGGATAGGTGCCACAGCGGCACAGATTGCCGGATACGGCGGCGCGGACGTCCGCCTCAGAGGGTTTCGGATTCCGTTCCAGCAGGGAGGCGCAGCTCATGACCATACCGGGCGTGCAGAAGCCGCACTGCATGGCGTCGTGACGGACAAAGGCCGCCTGCAGCGGGTGCAGATGCTCGTCGGCAGAGACGCCTTCAATGGTGGTGATCTGGCGGCCGACGGCGTCGAGGGCCAGCGTCATGCAGCTGTTAACGGGCATCTTATCGAGCCAGACGGTGCAGCTGGAGCAGACGCCGCGGTCGCAGCTGATCTTGGTCCCCGTCATGTTCAGCTGGATACGCAGCGCCTCAGCCAGCGTGGTGCGGGGTTCAATGTGCAGCGCGTGCTCCCTGCCATTGACGTGCAGCGTAACCGGGAACTGATCCGGGCCGTACTCCTTTACGTTGCTGGGGGTGGCGGCGCTGGCTTCGCGCTGGAATACCTGAACGCCCTCAAGGAGTGCTGTTCCGGCAGCGGTGACGCCTGCGCCCTTCAGAAATCCGCGACGTGTGATGCCGGCAGGGGCTGGCGCTTTGGGCTGAGCCTCCGGCAGCTCGTTTTGAGGTGGCTGATGGCCTGACATGCATTCCTCCTTGAACTTACAAGCGAAAGAAAACGGTTCCCTGGGCCACCGTACGTTACAGTGGCTCAACTGAAGCGGCAAAATAGATTGCGTTTCCGGCCTGGGAAAGCGTGCGAAAGTTGTTTGTCGGCTAGCTGGATATTCTTTTTTGGTTTTGGCGCGTACTGAGCCGATGTTTGGGGAACCGCGAAATCAGCCACAGTATAGTCGAGCGAGTGCGAAATGCGGAAGGGGGGATGCGCAGGGCATTGAGGTTGTCAAAAAAAGAAGCCCTTCCTCGCGCGTGGAATAGCAAATATTGAAATATCAGAGACATGGCATGCGCTGAATCTCCTGGCTGTATGCAATCAGCCGACCGGAAGGTTGGCGCTCCGGGCCTGCCGGGAGGCCTTGGACATCCCTTGACGGTGTACGGTACGCCGGCAGGGTCCTGCGGAAATGCAGGCATGGGGGTGCCTGGAGATTGTTACCGAGGTGGCGGGTGACGGGTACTCCCGTGATGGCAAGTCGCGTGCGGAATGTGCGACTTCCGACGGGAATCCTGCTACAGTTTTGAACCACTCGGGTAAAAACCGGGAGCTGTACATCTCCCCCCCATGCTGCTGATTGTCTCGCATTGCCGCTCCTGTGCGGTCGTGTCCGCGCAAGTCGCAGGCGCAGGGCGGTGACATTTCCCGGTTTTTGCCATAACACGAAAGCTGCATTGCCCTGCGAGCCCAATCGTCCTACATTCGGCAATACGCTTTCGTAACCAGAATCTGCCGAGAAAAGCGAAATCGCCGTACTCCGCTCTCTTCCTCAGCTCAACCGGAGCAACGGCGAAGTAGAAAGGTTCGGATCGCCCGATGGAGGGGGATCGCGCTTAGAGGTCAATCGTCATGAACGAAGCCATCGCCGGTATTCCGTGGTCGGTTTTGGCAGATCATCTTTCCCTGATCTGCTTTCTGCTGGTAACGCTGACGCTGCTGATCCTGCTCGGCGCGGACTTCCGCCGTGGCGCGAGAGCCGCCGTGAAGGAGAAACCGCGGCCGCAGTTCCTTTCCCGCTACCGGGATGAGAATGGCATGCCCATCTATTTCGACGCGGATACTGATCCTTCCGACCGCGCGGCTCATCGGGTGATTGCCCGGATGTATCGGGAGAGCGCCGCCAAGGGAGCCGGACAGGGCCATGCATCCTGAGCGGGATGCTGCCTGAGAGGCGGAACAATCGCATTTCTCTTTGCCTGCAACAAACGAATGCCCGCAAGCTCCGGATGGAGCCTGCGGGCATTCGAGTCTCTGAGCGCGCTTGCGCCGGGGGCGGCTACTGGGCAGTGCGCCGTGAGCGGACGGCGGCGGCGAGCTCTGCCAGGAGTTTGTGGGTCTCGGCCCAGTCGATGCAGGCGTCTGTGATGCTCTGGCCGTAGACGAGCGGCTTGCCGGGGGTCAGCTTCTGGGCGCCGGCCACCAGGTTGCTCTCGATCATCACACCGATGATGTTGCGGTTTCCGGCGGCGATCTGTCCGGAGACATCGTGGCAGACCTGAGGCTGGCGCGTGTAGTCCTTGTTGCTGTTGGCGTGGCTGAAGTCGATCATGATGCGCGGCGCGACGCCGGCTCTCTCCATCTGCTCCGTGGTGTGCGCCACGGCCTCAGCGTTGTAATTCACCAGCTTGCGGCCGCCGCGCAGGATGATGTGGCAGTCGGGGTTGCCGCTGGTGACGAAGATGGCGGACTGGCCGTGCTTGGTGTGTCCCAGGAAGGTGTGGGAGTTGGCGGCGGAGAGGATGGCGTCAATGGCCACCTGGACATCGCCGGAGGTGGCGTTCTTGAAGCCAACCGGGCAGGAGACGCCGCTGACGAGCTGGCGATGCACCTGGCTCTCTGTGGTACGGGCGCCGATGGCTCCCCAACTGACCAGGCCGGCGATGTACTGCGGCGAGATCATGTCGAGGAATTCAGTGCCGGTGGGCACGCCCATCTCGGCCAGGTCCAGCAGCAGATGACGGGCAAGGCGCAGGCCGTCGTTGATTTTGTAGGAGCCGTCGAGATACGGGTCGTTGATGAGCCCCTTCCAGCCGATGGTGGTGCGGGGCTTCTCAAAGTAGACGCGCATGACGATGCGCAGGTCGCTGGAGAACTCGGCGATTGCCCCCTTGAGCAGGGAGGCGTATTCGCGAGCGGCCCTGGGGTCATGAATGGAGCAGGGGCCGACGAGGACCAGAAGCCGGGAGTCGCTGCCATCGAGGATCTGGGTGATCTCCTGGCGGGAGTTGAAGATGGTGGCGGAAGCGGCCTCGGTAATCGGGAGCTCTTCCTCAAGGAATACCGGGGGAAGAACGACTTTAGTCCATTTAATACGAATGTCTTCAGTGGTGTGGAACATGACTCTTTCCTGGCTACGCGCAGTGCGGGCCTTGCATGGGCAGGGCAAATAAGCTGAATGTACCCATCTTTTAATGTATCAGCCGCAGGAAACCATCCCGAAGCGGCGGCCGGCACGCAAGGACGTACGCGCACCCGGAAGAGCGGGAGCGGCGGGGCTGGAGAATGGCCCTAGAACTTGGATGTAGCCAGCAGCGACACTCCGGCTGCTGCGGCTCCGCCAATCAACAGCAGCGGAAGCAGATGCCGCGGGCGACGCTGGAAGACGCCCTTTTCGCCGATGGTTACTTCTCCCTTGCGAGCCGAGGTCACCGAATCGTACGGGATGGGTTCGACCGCGTTGTTGTCCTGATCGGTGAACTGGAAGGACGTGGGCGACAGCGTGCCCAGGGTACCGAACCGTTCGGTTTGGTCGCGCAGAACCAGATGCAGATGGGTGCCGGCGGGATAGTGGGAAAGTGTCTTTTGCACTTTGCGGGCGTGCTTGCTGAGTGTGTTGGGGGACTGGGCCTGGCACAGGGGGAGAACCGCGATCAATGCCCATGCAAGAGCGATGCGAACCAAGGAACGATTGCCGAAGATCTGGTTCATGGTGCCTCCGAAGGGGACCATTATAGGGCTACTTTATGGCAGACGATAGTGACCCGTGCGCGGGGAATCTGCCGTGACACGGAGCGGGTGATCTGCAACACCGGGGATGCGGGTGCGTGGAATTCACCGCAGGCAATAGGATCCGGTGATACACTCGGCAAACCTGGCAAGAACAGCGACAGGCTTCCCCAGCCAATCGACTTCCCCATCTGCAAGGAACTGAAAGTGGAGGTTACCCATGCATGCAGGCAATCCTGCCGAGGGGCCGTTGACCCCTGGGCTGGTATTCGAAATGTTGCAGGCGCACCAGCGCACAGCGGCTCTGAAGGCGGCAATTGAGCTGGATATTTTTCGTGCGGTTGGCGAAGGGCCCGGCGACGTGGCCTCCGTTGCGCGACAGTGCGCGGCGTCGGAGCGCGGCATTCGCATTCTGTGCGATTTTCTGGTGATCAATGGGGTGCTGGCCAAGGAAGACGGGCGATATCGGCATACGCCGACGAGCGCCGCGTTTCTTGACCCGCGATCGCCTTCGTCAATGGCGTCGATTGCGCACTTTCTGGCCAATCCGGTGATGCGCGAGCCCTATGACCACCTGGCCGAGATTGTGCGCGCGGGTCGCACGACGATGCCGGGCGATGGCACCGTGGAGCCGGAGAACCCTGTCTGGGTGCAGTTTGCCGAGACCATGGCTCCGATGATGGCTCCCATGACCGGGCCGCTGGGCGCGGTGGTGCTGGAAGGCCACAGCGGGCCGATGCGCGTGCTGGATATTGCGGCGGGCCATGGGCTGTTCGGCATTGAGATTGCGCGGCAGAACCCCGAGGCGCATGTGACGGGCCTGGACTGGGCGCCGGTGCTGCGCGTTGCCCTGGACAATGCGCGCAAGGCAGGCGTGCACGAGCGCTACAACATGCTGCCGGGCAGCGCCTTTGATGTGGATTTTGGCGGGCCGTACGACGCGGTGTTGCTGACGAACTTTCTGCACCACTTTGACAAGCCGACGTGCGTGGGACTGCTGCAAAAGGTGCACAAGGCGCTGCGTCCGGGCGGACGCGCCGCCACGCTGGAGTTTGTGCCGAACGAAGATCGCGTGTCGCCGCCCATGCCGGCGGCCTTCAGCATGACGATGCTGACCTCGACCGTGGCGGGCGATGCCTACACGCTGAGCGACCTGACGGCGATGTACAACGAGGCGGGATTCGGGAAGATCCAGGCGCACCCAATTCCGATGAGTCCGCACACGGTGGTGATGGGGCACGCCTAGACGGCGCGTGAAGAAGTACGGGATAGCCCTGGCGTGCAGCATGCGCCGGGGCTTTTTCTGTGTTGCTTTGCCTCAGGGCGTGTAGCGCTGTTCGCCGGCCTGAATGTCGACGGGGAGACGATTCTTC
>JAJYBT010000065.1 GCA_021778875.1 Acidobacteriota bacterium
CCATTGGGAACATAAATGGAGGTTGGATTCGCATCATTGCGTCGGGCTCACCGAGTCGGACCTGGACGAGTGGTATCGCTCGCTCCCGGCTGCCGAGAAGGTGCTCGTCTACGAGGAACGCATGGAAGAGGGCGTCCGTCCGCACCAGCTCCGCGCCCCCGAGACGCGCCTGAACGCCACGCTCAGCGGCAACTCGCTCGAAGAGGTGCTCGCGCACGGCGAACGCCTCCTCGGCCTCATGCGCCAGATCGCCGGCCAACCCATCAGCCACTAACCGGAGGCCGCCATGGATCTCGACCGCACCGTATACAGCACCGCGCAACCCGACACGCCGGGCACTCTCTTCGAGACCTTCGCCGACCGCGTCTTGCGGCGTGTGGACGAGGTGATTGCGGGACGCAACTGCGCCTGGCAGCCCAACGCGCATCAGGTCGAGTTCCTGCGTCTGATCCGCTCGCACCAGGGCAAGCGCCGCGCGGTGGCGCTCACGCTGATCGCCGAACGCATGCAGCTCTCGCAGCGCTCCGTCAAGGAGCTGGTGCAGGATCTGCGCATGAGCTTCGGCGTGCAGGTGGGCGCATCGCGCGATGCGGGCGCGGGCGGCTACTACGTCGTGGAGACCGAGGCCGAGAGCGACGAAACCTGCTCCGTGATGTGGTCGCAGGCCATGGCCATGCTCCGCGTCTACTACCAGCTTCGGCGAGGCCGCCAGACGCTCGCCGAGATGACCGCCCAGATCGGGCTCGAATTGAAAGAAGGTACGAAGTGAGCGATTACCCACGCAACCGCAAGGAGATGCTGCGCGCGAGCTATGTGAAGTCCGGCGACGGCGTGTGCAAGGGCTGCGGCGCGGCCATCGAGTGGTGGAAGACCACGCGCGGCAAGTCGATGCCGTTCAACCCGGTGCCGGAGATCGGCGCCGCCGTCATCCACGGCGAGACCTGCCCCAACCGGCGCGAGTTCAACGGCGCGGCCAACACGGCGGAGGCTCCCGCGCCCGGCAAGTTCACCTTCGAGCGCGAGGTGCGCGAGCTGCAGCGCAAGTCCAGGGCGCGCGTGGTGGTGATGGTGGACGACTGCGGCACCCCCGCCGCGTGGGCCTCCGGCATCCCCGCCGAAGAACTCCGCCACGATCTCATCTCCGCCGCCAACTTCGTCCGCGCCGAAGTCGCCAAGAAAGAGGCCGCGCTGTGAAGCGTCTCCCCGATCCTCGCCATATGGCGGTGAAGGAGCTGCTGGCGAAGTACTGGGCGGCGGAGTGTCCGTCGCTGCCGGAGCTGCCCTGGGGCGCGGCCGAGGCGGGTGCGCTCAGCCAGTTCCTCAAGTCGAATCCCGCGCTCACGGTCGAGCAGATCGCCGACCTGCTGCGCAATCGCTTCCGCTCCGAAGACCACGCCGCCGGCGAGCCGGTCTTCGTCTGGGTCAAGTACCTGATGCGCTACCTCGCAGGGCCGCTGAACAAGTATCGCCAGCCGATGGAAAGGAGGACTGATGGACAACCGCAACCAACTCGCGCGGACCAGCGCAACCGGCACGCCGTCGACGCTACCGCCGCGGCGCTCGCAAGAGTACGTGGAGTGGCTGATCGTGGAGATCGGTAAGCTCGCCGTCTATCTCCGCCAGCAGGAGCAGCTCGACGCCGACGGCATCATCGCCGCGCAGATGGCCGAGGACCTCGCCGACACGCTGCCCGCCGCGATGCCGGAGACCTTCCGCCGCCTGCGCATGCGTTCGAAGTTCTTCCCGCGTCCGGTGGAGCTGCTGGAGGTGTACGACGAGGTCTGCCGCGAACGCGCGCAGCAGATCGCACGCGAGGAGTCGCGACGCGCCGCCGATGCCGTCGCCACGATGCTCGAAGACAAACGCGCGCACCCGGAGAAATACTTCTCCGTCGATGACCTGCTGCGCGAGCGCGGCCTGATCCAAGCCGTCACCGCAGCGAAGCCGAAAGCCAAACGAAAGAAGGGAAGCAAGTGAGCACACAACACACAGCACTGTTACTGCAGGGGCCGGATGAGCGCGGCGCGGAGATGGAGGACGTGCGCATCGCGCTCGGCATCCTGGGCGAGCGCGGCTGGTCGGTGGAGCGCCTGAACATTCCGCCGCAGCTCCTCATCACGGCCACGCCAATCAGCTTGGAAGGTCCATACAAGGCGCTCACCCAGCGCCTCGCCGAGGAAGAGGCCGAGCGCGTAAAGCTGCGAGAGGCGTGCGTAAAGCTGGAGATGAAGATCACGGAGCGTCCAACCTATTCCGCCGCCTTTTCTCTCTGCGCCTTCTTCGCCGGCCTAGCGGCAGCGGCGGCCTACGCGCGGCATCCCAGCTACGCGCTCATCGTTGCCTTCGGATGCTCGCTCACCTCGATTGCGCTGAAGAAGGTGATCGCATGAAGACCTTCGAGCAGATCGGCGCGGAGATTGGCGAGATCGTCGCGGAGAAGAACGCCGCGTATGGCAGCAGCTTCGCCAAGGCCGGAGAGTTTCTCCGGCTGCTGTATCCCAATGGTCTCCGGCCGGAGCAGTATGCCGACGCGCTGCTGCTCGTCCGGATCTTCGACAAACAGATGCGCATCGCCACCGACCGCGACGCGCTAGGCGAATCGCCCTATGGCGACATCAGCGGCTACGGAGTCCTTGGCGTTCACCTGCATCAGCAACGTCCGATATGTGGATATCAGTGGGCGCTCGGAGGCAGGCTTGCGACATGCCAGGAGCCGAAAGGGCATGAGGTCGAGCGCAATGGGAACCCAGGATCGTCGCACAAGTGTCCCGATGAATATACGGTGGCTTTACAACAGAAAGAGGTTTCGGAGACATGGCGCTCGTCTGCCAAAGTGGAGGATGCGGAAAGCCGGTTAGCCGCAAGGATGCAAGGTTCTGCAGCCCGGAATGCCGGTCAAAAGAACTCGCCGAACGAAAGCGCGGCAAGCGAGACAAATCCCTCGCCGATGCCGTCAGCCTGGTCCGCCGCGCCGGACTACTCCACTGCACCTGCTGCACCGGCGACTGCAAAAGAAAGCGCGGAAGACCGGCCACTGCGCGCAGTCCGGAGAGCGCGCCTCACTCACACTTATCGTCTTTGGAATGATAGTCGCCACAATCTCCTGAAATGCATTGCATGCGAGGAGAGTGTGATGGGATGTACCAAATACGAGGTTCCGGTGCGAATGGTCCTGGGCGTGATCCATTTATTTACCTGCTCTCGCGACTGCCAGATATTTTGTCTTCGGCTTCTTCGCAAAGGGTTTGTGGAAGGAACGATAGCATGAAGATCAACCCACGCCAGCTTCGCCGTCTGCAGACGCTCTACAACCAATTCGAGCGGCACACGCTCGACGTGGACGCGGGCCGCGACGCGCGGCTGGCATGGGCCTCGCGGATGACCGGGCGCACCATCGACAGCTTCAATCAGCTCTCGCTCGACGAGGCCAAGCGCTGCATCGACGCGCTGCAGGGCGTGCTCGGCGTGAAGGCTCCGAACCGCAGCCCGCGCCCGCGCATGAGCCGCTATGCAGCGGAGAAGGCTGGCACCGAAGGCCGCCGTGATCAGATCCACGCCGAGACCACGCTGGTGACCGAGACCGACCTCTCGCGCATCCAGGACCAGCTCTCGCGCCTGGGTTGGGAGCAGCCCACACTAGAGCGCTTCCTGCTCAGCTCGCGCAGCCCGCTCAAAGGCCGTACGCAGATCCGCACGCTCGGCGATTCGAACAAAGTCCTCTGGGCCTTGAAGCGCATCTCCCCGCGAAAGGAGCAGCTTGCCAGCTAACCCACGATGAAGCCCCACTGCGAACGCGACCACCAGTTCGAACTCTTCGATACTCCAGCTCCGCTCGCCGAGCTTGCGCCGAAGCTCGTGCTCCCCTTTCAGCGCTCGGAAGAGGTTGATATCAACCGCGTCGCGCGGATACTCGGCGTCAACCGCACTACGGTCTTCCGCATGCTGGAGGCGGGCGTAATCCATAACTTCCGCATTGGCCGCGGCAGGCCGCGCATCGAATACAACTCCGTGGTCGAGTACTGCGACCGCCTGCGCGTGGAGTACCGCATCTCCTCGCGCGCGGTTCTGCCGCTGAAGGGACGCCGCCACCGCGACCGCGACCTGCTGCCATTCCCGCTCGACGAGACCATCGGCGTCTCCGACGTCCGCGCCATGCTCGACTGTCCGCGCGAGACCGTGCAATTCCTGATCGAGGAAGGAACCCTCATCGGGTACAAACTCTCCGACAGCGGTTCGCCGTGGCGCATCTGGAAGCGTTCGGTGGAGCGCTCGATTGCGCGCGGCGATCTCATCGTCCGCAAGTTCCCCGTCGCACCCTTGCGCTAAGGCGCGCGCTGACGCCTGAATCCGGCGCTCGCGCGGCACACTGCGATCATGCGATTCGCACGCGCGCTCCTCCTCGGCCTCCTGTTTTCCTTCCTCGCTCTGGCCGCTCCGTCCGACGCACTCTCGCAGGCTATGACGTCGATTACGGCGACCGCCGTCGACGTGGGCAGCGTCCCCGTCAACGGCACGCTCTGCCTCACCGCCATCGACGCGGATAAGACGCCTCTTACGATTACCTCGTCCTCCGGCACCACCTACCTCGCCGGATGGCCGTTCTGCCAGATCCTCACCAACGGCGCGCTGGCGGCCTCGCTGCAGGTGCCCAACTCGCTGACGGACAACGCGCCCGGCCATGCCTACGATGTCACCATCTACACCGGGCAGCCCGCGCCGGGGCCGAACAACATCGGCGTCACCGCGCCCTCGGGCACCACCACGTCGGAGGTCGCGGTCGATCTCGGCCCCATCTACGGCATCGCGGGCAGCTCGTGGTCGCTGGATAGCTACACGCCGCCCAGCGTTGCGCCTACGTCGTCCGCCTTCACCTTCACCACCGGCAGCGGATCGCCGCCCAGCTCCTGCGTCGCGCCTGCGATGGACGTGCGCGTCAACAGCGGCGTCGCCACGGAGTACGTGTGCTTCGGCGGCGTCTTCCTTGCCATCAGCTCCTCCTCGGGAACCGTGGGGCCGCAAGGCCCGGCAGGACCCACCGGAGCGACCGGGCCTGCAGGTCCCGCGGGAGTCGCCGGGCCAACTGGAGCCGCCGGGCCAACCGGACCCGCCGGGCCGACCGGGCCAGCCGGGCCGCAAGGCGTGCAGGGTGTCGCGGGAACGTCGGTGACGTGGATGGGCGCATGGTCCGGCACCGTCACCTACAGCTACGCACAGGCGGTCAGTTATGCCGGGTCGAGCTACATGGCCACCACCGCCAACCTCAATCAGGAGCCGGACACCAACCCGACGACATGGGCGCTACTGGCGCAGGTGGGAGCGACCGGCCCCGCAGGCGCGACCGGAGCAAGCGGCCCCGCTGGCCCGCAAGGCCCGGTTGGGCCAACCGGATCGACCGGCCCCGCTGGCGCAGCAGGAGCCACCGGGCCGATGGGTCCGAGCGGCGGATCGACGGTGTGGCTTGGCGCATGGAGCAGCAGCACGGCCTACGTGCTCGACGATGCGGTGACCTACAACGGCAGCTCGTACGTCGCCACGGCGTCGAACACGAATCAGCAGCCTGATACGAATCCCTCGTCCTGGCAACTGATGGCCGCGCAGGGCGCTGCTGGCGCAACCGGCCCAACTGGCCCGGCAGGATCGACCGGGCCGACGGGACCAGCAGGCCCGACCGGATCAACCGGCGCAACCGGCTTGCAAGGCCCCGCAGGCCCAACCGGGGCGACTGGTCCCACAGGGCCGATCAACCCCAATCTGCAGGTGCATCCGCTCTACAACAACACCGCCTCAAGCTCCGCGACGTGGGTCAAGCTCGGCACCTGGGTCACTGCTGGCGAGGCTGATGCCAACCTGCACATCTCCGCCGGCTATGGGCAGGGCTACAACGTAAATGCCAACCAGCAAGGCGCGATGGACATCATCGCCGAGGCTGGGGTCTTTGGCGGCGGCACTCCGAATTTCTCTGGAATCAGCGCAACCTACACCGGATCATCTGGAATAGTTGGGGTCCTCGCCGCGGCCACGGGCGCGTCGACGGCGGCCAATAACGCCTCATGGGATATCTGGCTCAACGTCAATGGATACACGCAGGGCACCTACCGCGTGTGGACCACGCCCGGCGATACGTGGACCGATGCCGAAGTCTCCGGGACGCCGCCTTCCGGATCGTCCTACGTTATCAGCGCGGTCGTAACGCCGCTTTGCACCGCCGCCAACGCCAGCGCAGCGTGCCCCGGCATGGTTGGCCCTGCTGGACCGACGGGAGCCACGGGCGCAACCGGAGCCACGGGCGCAACCGGGGCTGCTGGAGCCACAGGTGCCACAGGGCCGCAAGGTCCTTACGGCGTCCTGGAGCAGAGGATGGCTTCAGGGACCGACCTCAATACGCTGAATGTCTGCGGTTATTACGACATTTCCAACCCTGTCGATGCGCCCAGCGAATACGCCTCAACCTGGGTCAAAGTGCAGGTGGTCTGCACTGCCGATCCAAGCTATGTCACGCAGATTGCCTATGGCATGACCTCCAGCCCAGGCGATGCGTTCCAGCGTTACGAAGCCTCCGGAACCTGGTCGAGTTGGCAGCAGATCGTCTGGAATGGCAAGCTCGCGTGCCTGAATGACGGCACCAACTGCGCCGCGCCCACCATCACGCTCACCTGCCAGCCCGGCCTCGGAGACGGCCTCAACGTCATCCCCGCGGGCACGTATTACCAGACCACCTGCCGCAACGAAACCTCGTCCACCTGGACCCTCACCTCGATCCGCTGCGTCGCCGACTCCGGCTCCTCCACCTGCAACGTCACCAACGGCTCCGGCACCGCGCTGCTGACCGGCGCAATCACCGGCACTGCCAGCTACGCCACCGGGACGCAAAGCTCCACCACCGCCATCGCGCCCGGTGACTTCCTCAAAGTCACCTTCACCGCCGACGGCACTTCCACGCAGATCGGTATCGATGTCTCGGGGACCTACTGATGCGCAAGCTGCTCGTCTTTCTCCTCTTCGCCACATCGCTCGCCGCGCACGCGCAGACGGGTTCAGGCACGGCCAGCACCACCATGACCTGCGCTTCCAGCTCCGTCGTTGCCGGGACTCCAGTGCTCTGCACGGCGCAGGTCACCGGATCGCCCACCCCAACTGGCACGCTCACCGCAAGCTGGGATACCGCGAACCCGTCTGCGCTGCCGCCGCTGTACATCTCCAGCAACGCCACCTTTTCGACGCCGGGAACCTACACCTTGACGGCGAGCTACACGGGAGATTCCAACTATGCTCCCGGCACCGCAAACTTCACGCTCACCGTAACTCCCGGCACCTCCGGCCCCGCGCCCGCGCAGCAGATCCTCACCGGAGGCTATCGCAAGATCTTCACCTACACCGGATGGTCCTACGCCGATACCGGCGGCCTCGCCACCTCCAACCCCGCCGGAGCCTACACCTCCGGCCAGGAGTCCATCCTCACCGACACCTCTACGCTCACCAGCATCTGCACTTGGAGTGGCCCGCATACCACCGCCGGAACTGCCATGACGCTCTCCGCCACGGCCACCATCAACTCCGCCGGCACGGGCAGCGCGTACCAGCTGCTCGCGTGGCGCATCGGCTCCGGCTCCTGGACCTACTGGTTCAGCGGCACCGGCGGCGCGTCCACCACCACCTACACAGCCTCTGTTCCATCTGGCACCGACATCTCCACCGTCCAGGTTATGGCCGAGAGCCAGACCGCAACCAACGCCGGCAGTGTCTACGTCTCCGGCCTCTCCATCCGCTAGCGCGCGCGTCGCATCCTCACGGCAACGTGCGCCCTCAACTGGTTTCCCAAGGCTCTTGCACCACACTTCCATCATGCGATTCGTACGTGTAGCCCTTCTCGCTCTCCTCGCCTCCGCCCTCACGCTCTCCGCACGCTCGCAGTCAATGACCACCATCACCGCGACGCAGGTCAACGCGGGCAGCGGACTCGTCACCGGAACGCTCTGCCTGCATGCGGTCAACGCGTCGAATAGCCCCATCTCGATCTCCAAGTCCGGCGGCGGCTTCTACCTCGCCAACCTGCCCTTCTGCGGCACGCTCACCAGCGGAGCGCTCGTCGGATCGCTGCAGGTGCCCAACCCGCAGACCGACTCCGCGCCCGGCCACGCCTACGACGTCATCGTCTACGACAGCGTGCACGCCACCCAGACCGACCTCGGCCCGGTCTACGGCATCGGCGGCAGCACCTGGTCGCTCGACACGTACATCCCCACCGTCACCATGCCGACCACGCAGGCCTTCACCTTCACCTACGGCAGCGGCTCCGCGCCCAGCTCCTGCGTCGCGCCCGCCCTCGACTCCCGCGTCAACGCCGGAGTCGCCACCATCTCCATCTGCTCCGGCGG
>JAJYBT010000066.1 GCA_021778875.1 Acidobacteriota bacterium
GCCCAGCCTCGGCCAGAGCTTTCATGACTTTGCGGGCTCCACCGTGGTGCACACCATCGGCGGCTTCATCGCTCTGGCAGGATCAATCGTTCTGGGACCACGCCTGGGCCGCAAATTCAAACGCGATGGCGGCGCGCCCATGCTGCCGCATGATCTCACCATCGCAGCTTCCGGCGGACTGATCCTGTGGTTCGGCTGGTACGGTTTCAATCCCGGCTCCACGCTTTCGGCCATGGACTTTGTGGGCATTGGCCGCGTTTCCGCGAACACCACGCTGGCGGCCTGCGCGGCAGGTCTCACGGCCATGATCTATGCCTACTTCATCAGCAAGAAGTGGGACGTAGGCTTCACGGTCAACGGCTTCCTCGCAGGACTGGTTGCAATCACCTGCCCGTGTTACTGGGTGAGTCCAACAGGCGCCATTATTCTAGGGGCCGTGGCTGGTGTACTTGTCTGCATGGGTGTCGAACTGCTGGAGTGGCTGCGCATCGATGATCCGATCGGCGCTGTTCCGGTCCACGGATTCTGCGGCATTTGGGGCACATTGTCGCTCGGCCTGTTCGCCTCCGGCCAGTTTGGCGCAAGCGGCCCGGCCGGTCCGGATAACTCGGCTCCGCTTGCCGGACTTTTCTATCACGGCGGGCTCACGCTGCTGAAAGCTCAATTCATCGGGAGCGCGATCATCACCCTGTCCACTTTCGGTGTTGCTCTTGCGCTGATGTACCTGGTCAACCTGACGGGCACGCTCCGTGTCTCAGAGGAAGGCGAGTTGTACGGCATCGACCTTCACGAGCACGGCATCTCTGCCTATCCGGAGTACGTCATTTCCTCACTGGCAGCGCCTGCCGGCATGCCGAAGGATTTGATGGGCCCCCGGTCTGGCGTCTGACGCGATGACGAAGCGCTGCGCCAGTCTCAACACAGGCGATTGATCGATACCCAGGAATCGAGGAGCATATGACAAAAATCGAAGCAATCATTCGGCCAAACAAGTTTGAAGCCGTAAAGGGAGCTCTCATCCAACTCGGCGTGGAAGGCATGACCGTTTCGGAGGTACGCGGGCATGGCCGCCAGAAGGGCCATACCGAGGTCTTCAGAGGGAGAGAGTACGACGTTGACCTGCTACCCAAGGTCAAGCTGGAACTCGTTCTCAAGGATGAGGCCGTCGAACCGGCGATCGGTGCAATCCTTGAAGCCGCATTCACGGGCAAGATCGGCGACGGCAAGATCTTCCTCTACAAACTCGACAATGCCATTCGCATCCGCAGCAAGGAGCGCGGCGAAGCGGCCATCTAACAGCCTCCACTCCCCCAATTCGCAGGAGGTTTTCATGTCGTTGGTTTCTTCCCTTTTCTCTTTCGATCCGCATACGGACATCTGGAGATCGGAGGAAAGCCCCCGGCTGGTGAAGCAACTGTGCAACGCCAGCCAGTTTCTTCGCGGCCTCCGCGTCCAGATGCGCTTTGGCGAACTTACCCGGGCGCCAATAAGGCTCCTTCGTTTGCACGTGATTGAAGAGGTTGTGGAATGTGACTGGCTTGCTCGTGCGCCGGACCCGTGGGATACGGGTCTTTCGCGCGGTGTTCGACAGAGGCACAGTTCGCTGCAGGCGCTCAAGGACGCGATTGACGTGCGCGTCTTGCTTTTCGACCTGATGCCCCAGGTGCAGACAGCGTATTTCCGGGTCTATCGCGAGTCCCCGGACTTCGCGCGGGAGATGATCATCAAAGGCTATGTGCAACGCAATGACAACAGTTCCCGTGACGTCCACTCACTCGTGATGCGCGCCAAGGTCCTCGGATTTCACTTCCGTCTGGAAAACGATATTTTGTGCGGTCTTCCAACCGAGGAACAGATCTGCGTCGGCGGTTAAACAGCCTACCCAGCTATTGAATGAGGCGCACAACGAGGCGAAATTCTCCACGAGTATTCTCCTGGTGCAGCAAGGCAGTCTCTGCCAAGGCCTTGCTGCCCACTTTTTTCATTCACCTCATGCAGTTCCCGCAGTAAGGAAGCTTGCCGATCGTATTGATTCTTGATCCGCCCCAGTCGCTTCGCTGCTGCCCCGACCCACGACTGCATGATGAAATCCAAGAGCTGACCGCACCGTTGCCCTGCATCAAGCCGGGTTCATTCGCCCCTGTGAGAAAATCAGAGCTTGCATACGCAGTCCAAGTTTCGCCTGCTTGTGGTGCGCCTGGGCGCCATGGGCGACATTCTGCACGCGCTGCCGGCGGTGACGGCGCTGCGCAAGGCGCATCCCGGATGGGTGATCGACTGGGTGGTTGAGCCGAAATGGAGCGCTCTGCTGGCAGCGCCCGGCAGCACGGGGCGCGACACAGGCAAGCCGGCGGCCCGGCAGCCGCTGGTGGATACGCTGCACCCTGCGGCAACGAAGCAGTGGCGGCGCAGTCCGCTGGCCGGCGAGACGCGGCGGGAAATCAAGGCATTGCGGCAAGCGCTGCGGGCGGCCGAGTACGATACGGTGATTGATTTGCAGGGGGCGTTGCGGTCAGCCATTGTGGCGCGGATGGCGGGCTGCCGCAGGCTGATCGGCGAGGCCGAACCGCGCGAGCGGGTTGCGCGCTGGCTGTTCACTGAGCACGTGATGACCCGTGGCGCGCACGTGATCGAGCAGGATGTGGAGCTGGCCGAGGCGATTGCAGGAGATGAGCTTGCGCCCGAGCAGCCGTGGCTGCCCGTGGACCCGGCCGCGGAGGCGTGGGCCGATGCGTTGCTGGCTCCCGCGGCGGGACGCCCCGCGGTCCTGATCAACCCCGGCGCGGGCTGGGGCGCCAAGCGCTGGCCGGTGGAGCGCTATGCGGCGGTCGCGCAGGGACTTGTGGAGCGGAGCTGCAGCGTGCTGGTGAACGCAGGGCCCGGCGAGGAGCCGCTGGCGGAAGTGATTGTGCGCGCAACCGGCGGGGTGGCGGTTCCGCTGGCGGGCAACCTGGGCGAGCTGATTGCGCTGACGCGGCGCATCCGGCTGGCGATAGCCGGGGATACCGGCCCGCTGCACCTGGCGTGCGCTCTGGGCCGCCCGGTGGTAGGCATCTACGGGCCAACCGACCCCAGCCGCAATGGTCCGTTCGGCACGCGGTTCAAGGTGCTGCGCAGCCCGGAGAGCCGGCGCGACCACACCCGCTACGAGGCGCCTGAAGCGGGACTGCTGACCATCGAACCTGCCGACGTGCTGCGCGCGGCCGAGGAACTGCTTTATTCTGAAACCGCCCCATGAGCCAGCCCGACAGCACTTCCGAGCAAAACCCGGCGATGGACTGGATTGCGCGCTGGCAGCGTGTAGCGCGGCGCATTCGCGTGCCGCTCGGGTTTCTTGCTGCGGCGCTTTACCTGTTTGAGCTGTGGCGGCGCGCTCCGCAAACCGCCGCAGTGGCGTGGAGCCTGGCGCTGGTGTTGCCCGGGCTCTGGCTGCGCGGCTACGCAGCGGGCTACGTGAAGAAGAATCGCGAACTGACGCAGACGGGGCCGTATGCCTATACGCGCAATCCGCTGTATCTGGGCTCGATGCTGATGGCGGCCGGGTTTGCGGTGGCGCTGCGCAGTTGGCCGGTGGCACTGGTGCTGGCGGTGGGGTTTCTGGTGATTTATGTGCCGGTGATTGCGTCGGAGGAGCGGTTTCTGCGGGCTACGTTTGCTGATTTCGATGCGTATTGCAGGCAGGTGCCAAGGCTGATTCCGCGGCTTACGGCGGCGCGCGCGCCGGACGGAAAGGCCGCAAGCGCGGGAGGCAGCTTCTCGCTGGAGCTTTACCGGCGTCATCGCGAGTACAATGCTCTTATAGGAGCCGCACTGCTCTACCTCTGCCTGCTCTTGCTGCGGCCGGCTCTCAACATATTTGTGCATGGGCCGCGATGAGGAATTGCCGCGCCCGGATAGTCAAGAATCCAAAGGAGCCAGGCCACACGGTGAAGAAGCGCAGGACGGTGAAGACGATTTTGTGTGCCCTCGCGTTTGCCGCCGTGGCCCAGGCACAGCAGTTTCCGCAGCTTGCGCCGCCTCGCCCCGGCTTCAGCTTTCCGCAAAAGCAGACGCTGACCTATTCGGTGGACTGGCGCGTGTTTCCGGCTGGAACGGCTGTGGTGCGCTTTGAGCAGATGGGCGACCGCGAGCGGATCACGGCCAGCGCGGACACCATCGGGGCGATCAACCTGCTGTTTCACGTGAGCGATCATTTTCAATCGTCCATCGACCGCGCGAAGGGATGTACGTACGAGTTCAGCAAGCAGACGGTGGAAGGCCGCCGCCAGATCAATTCCACGCTGCAGCTCATCTACGGGCAGTCCAAATCGATTCTGGATGAGAAGAATCTGGTGAGCGGGCAGAGCAAGCATGTGGAGTCGCCCATTCCGGGGTGCATGACGGATTTGCTGACGGGCGTGTTCTATACCGCGTCGCAGCCGCTGGATGTGGGAAAGAGCTTCATGATTCCACTGGTGGACGCCATGCACAATGTTCCGGTGACCATCAAAGTGGAAGGCCGCGAGGAGATCAAGACGCCGCTGGGCACGTTCAAGACGATTCGCGTGCAGCCCACGGCGGCGGCGGGCGTGGTGAAGAATCGCGGCAATATCTGGATCTGGTATACGGACGACGACCGGCACCTGCCGGTGCAGATGCGCGCCCGGCTTTTCTGGGGCACGATCACCTTCCGGCTGACAGGCAACGAAAACAAATAGCGGCCAGCACATGGGACCGGCGGCGAAGCTGCGTCGGCCGCACGGCAGGCGCTCACTGCATCCGGTAGCGCTCGCGCATCAGGCGCTGCAGGCGCGGCCAGTAGATGAGGTTGAAGGCCAGCTCCTTGTCAGGAAACATGGCGAGAGCGGCGCGGCGCGTGTCGGCGACCATCTCTGAGGCTTCCTCCACAGGCAGCGTGGTGTCCTGCGCGATGACCTGCATCACCATGTTCATCATGATCTGCAGGCGGCGAATCTTGCGGCTCTCTTCCTTCAGCTCTTCGGGAGACTGCGCGGGCGGCGTGGCATTGGCGGGGTTTGCATCTGGCAGGGGCTGCCTGGGGAAATCCGATAGACCCATGCGGCGATTCCTCCTGAGTGTTGGACGGAATGGCTAGCGTTGTGGGCATCGTAGCACCGGAGGAGTAATTTTGTGAGCCTGCCGGCGAGCGGATTTGAACCACGCAAGTCATCGAGCTGTGATGGCCGGGTGGCAAGCGGCGAGATGATGCGTAAATCGGGCGAAGGGGTTTTTGGGGGGATTTGTAATTTTCACCCTGTTGCTCGCTGGCGTGCACGACAAGGGCAACGCAGGATGTTTTTGTGACACTGCGCCAGCTCAACTTATCCTGTTGGTAGCTGCGACGCGGCCATACCACAGTCCGGAATCCTTAATGGTCCGCTGTTGAGTTCTGAAGTCGACGTAAGTCAGACCGTAGCGGAATGCGTACCCGTCTCCCCACTCGAAGTTATCCAGTAGGCTCCAGGCGTGGAAGGACCGCACCTTGGCGCCGTCCTTGATGGCGCGAGCAAGCTCTGTGAGCTCTTGCCGGAAGAAGTCGATGCGACGTGCGTCAGGCACTCTTCCGCCGAGCGAGGGCTCGGGCGGATCCAGGAAGACGCATCCGCTCTCAGTCAGTTCGATGGTGGGGTAGTTGAACTCGCGCGAAATGCGCATAACCATGTCGTAGATGCCGCGCGGATACATCTCCAAGCCTGCGTGGGTCAGCGGACCCTCGCTGGCCATGGTGACGCGGATGCCGGTATACGGATCGCGGCCGCCCGGAGGGTCGTTTTCTCCTTCGGAATCAAAGGAACCGCCGCCGCCAACTGGGCTTGTCTTGCTGGCGTCTTCGACGATGCGGCGCGAGTAGTAATGGAAGCCGATCCAGTCGAGCGGCGCCTTCATGATTTTGTCATCGCCCGACTTGTATCCCATGATCTTGTAAGGCTCGTCCGTGAGGAAGGCTTTCGGGTATTGGCCCGTCATGGTGGCGTTTAAGAAATACACGTTGCTCATGGCGTGGTAGCGCTCGGCTGCGGTCCGATCTGCTTCGGAGTCAGTTTTGGGATATCCCGGAGCCATTTCGTAGGCGCTGCCGACGGTTGCGTGGGCGGAGTTGGCCTTGATGGAGCGATGAGCCTCCGCCTGGGCTAGTGCGACCGTATGCATCGCCTTGAGCCAGTCCGGAAAGCTTTTGCGAGCGGGTGGCTGCACGCCCACTCCGTACCCGAAGAAGGTGAAGGACCAAGGCATGTTGAATGGAGCCCAGATGGTGATGCGATCGCCGAGGTGTTTTGAGAGAATGCCGGCGTAGTCTGCGAAATACCCAGCCAAGTCTCGGTTGGGCCAGCCACCACGATCTTCGAGGCCTTGCGGCAGGTCCCAGTGGTAGACGGTGCAGAACGGACGGATGCCTGCTTCAAGAAGAGCATCGACGAAACGGCTGTAGTGGTCGAGGCCTTTCGGATCGGGAGCGCCGGTGCCGGTGGGCTGGATGCGGGGCCAGGAAATGGAGAAGCGGAAGCTTTTCAGGTTGAGCTTTTTGAGGATCCCGATGTCGTTTGGGTAGCGATGGTAGAAGTCGCATGCTATGTCGGCGGTGTCGCTGCCCTTGACGTGGCCGGGCGCGTGGACGAAGCGGTCCCAGATTGACTCGCCTTTGCCGTCCTCATTCCATGCCCCTTCTACTTGATAGGAGGAGGTCGCCATGCCCCAGAGGAATCCGTCAGGGAAAGCGGCCCCGTCCATCTGCGGTGCAGGTTCCTGGGCCGGGGCCAGAGAAGCATCTGCGAGAGCCTCGCCCAGTACCCGACTCGCGAGGGCCGCGCCGCTTGCCGCTGCGATGCTTCCACCGAGAAACTTTCGCCGATCCATATTTCGTGTTCCTCCCGATAGTGGGACACATTACTATTCGCTGAACCGCAGGGTCAAACGCTTGATTAAGGCATTTGTGTTCTGACTGCCTGGATGACGCGGAGTACTCATCCCCAGGGGTCTGAAACGATGCACTTCGACGGGCTCAAGGGCAACTGTTTGGTGGGGCTTGATTGCTGAAGAGGAAGCGGAGCCATATATTCGCTGCGGCGGAAAATATGGATTCCGTACAATAGAGAAGAATGGCATTTACCGAACAATATGATGTGGCGGTGGTAGGCGCGGGGCACGCCGGGTGCGAGGCGGCGATGGCGGCGGCGCGCATGGGGCTGAAGACCGCCCTCATCACCATGAATCTGGACCTGATTGCGCAGATGAGCTGCAATCCAGCCATCGGCGGCGTGGCCAAGGGCCACCTTGTCCGCGAAGTGGATGCGCTGGGCGGCGTGATGGGCGAGGTGGCCGATGCGGTGGGCATCCAGTTTCGCCTGCTGAATACCTCGCGCGGCCCCGCCGTGTGGAGCCCGCGGGCGCAGTGCGACAAGCAGCTCTACCGCGTGAAGATGCGCGAGGTGCTTGAGGCGCAGAAAGACCTGCACATCCGCCAGGCCGAGGTGGTGGACCTCCTTCTTGAAGACGCTGGTTCCTCCGGAAGTCCGGGTGCCCCAGGTCTCGATTCTGAGACCTGGGAAGCAAATTCGCCCGACGGTCTCCCAAACGATCTTCAGCGCCCCATGCGTCTGCGCCGCCGCGTGCTGGGGCTGAAGCTGCGCGACGGGCGCAGGCTGATGGCCGGGGCCACGATTATCACCACGGGCACGTTTCTGAATGGGCTCATCCACTGCGGCGAGGAGCGGTATCCGGCGGGGCGCAGCGGCGAGCCGGCCAGCGTCCTGTTGGGCGAGGCTCTCCGGGCTCTTGGGCTTCGGACTTGCAGACTTAAGACCGGGACGCCGCCGCGGCTGGATGGGCGGACGATTCGCTGGGAGGCTTTCGAGGAGCAGCCGGGCGACGCGGACCCGACGCCGTTCAGCTTCAGGACGAAGAAGATTGCGCAGCCGCAGGTGAGCTGCCACATTGCGTTTACCACGCCGGAGACGCTGCGGCTGATTCGCGAGAATGTACACAGGTCGGCGATGTACTCGGGGCGGATTGAGGGCATCGGGCCGCGCTACTGCCCGTCGATTGAGGACAAGATCGTCAAGTTTCCCGACAAGACGCAGCACCAGTTTTTTCTGGAGCCGGAGGGGTTGAATACGCACGAGGTCTATGTGAACGGCATGTCCACGTCGCTGCCGATGGAGGTGCAGTGGCAGATGGTGCACTCGATTCCGGGGCTGGAGAATGCGGAGATGCTGCGGCCGGGGTATGCCATCGAGTACGACAGCGTGGACGCGACGGAGCTGGACCGCACGCTGCGCGTGAAGAGCATGGAAGGGCTGTATCTGGCGGGGCAGATCAACGGGACGAGCGGCTACGAGGAGGCCGCCTGCCAGGGCATC
>JAJYBT010000067.1 GCA_021778875.1 Acidobacteriota bacterium
GCCAACAATGTGACACTCGGTTTGCATTACGAGTTCTAACGAAACGGCTGATTCGCGGGGAAGTCGGAGTGAACCGAAAAGCGGATATTCCGCCGGTTCACTCCTTCGTCCCCGGGGACGGCAAAACCGCCGGAAGCAGAGCTGCAGAACCGGCGCAGACAATGTAAAACGTTCTTCTCGAAGAAGCCGTGCGCATCCGTGGGTGCCAGTGGCGAATGAGGTGCGGCGGCGAGTATGCGGGAGTCTTACCATGGGGAATATGGTTCGTTCGCAACTGATGCTGGCCGCAGCACTGCTGCTGGCGGGTGGTGTGTGTTTTGCCCAGTCGTCTGGCGAGGCGCTGTATAAGTCGAAGTGCCAGATGTGCCATGGCGCCAGGGGGCTGGCAGAAACCCCGGCGGCCAAGGCGATGAAGGTAAAGCCGGTGACGGATCCCGAGGTGAAGAAGTTCACCGAGGCGCAGATGATTGACGCGGTCCGGAACGGCATGGGTAAGATGCAACCATACAAAGGCAAGTTGACGGACGCACAGATCAAAGAGTCTGTGGACTTCTTCCGTACGTTTTTGAAGTAGGCATTGCCAACAGGCCGGTGCGGTTCCTGCGTGCGGGGGGATTTTTGTCTTTCCCCTCGTGGAATCCGGCGGCCGCTTTAACAGATGTCGGCGACTGTAGCTCGCCGATGGGGTTATCAGGGATAGCAGGTTTGCCCGGCGGGGAATCACCCCGATGCCCGGCCGGGAAGAAGGTAAGGAGTGTAGAAATGACCAAGTCAACTCGATCCATGGTGGTGCTGGCGGCTGCAATTTGCCTGGCTGGTTCCGTGAGCTTCGCGCAGTCTTCCGGCGAGGCGCTGTACAAGGCAAAGTGCCAGATGTGTCATGGCGCCAAGGGCGCAGCGGATACGCCGAGCGCCAAGATGCTGAAGGTGCTGCCCCTCGGCTCGCCGGAGATGAAGAAGCTTACGGAAGCCGAGATGATCAAGTCCACTGAGAACGGCAAGGGGAAGATGCCCGCATTCAAGGGCAAGCTGACCGATCCGCAGATCAAGGAAGCGGTCGTCTATTTTCGTTCGTTGAAGTAGCATGCATTCATCGGCCCGCCTTTTCCCCGGGCGGGCCACCCCAAACATGATTTGAGGAAAAAGTGCCAATTCTTTTAAGTCTGAGACTGCGCGAGCACTGGATCAGGCCTGCGTTGTATTTCGGGAATAATCCCATCAGCCTGTTGGGTGGCGCCATCACCACCGCGTCCGGAGTCATGATGGTCGGCTACTGGCTGATGGACCTGATCGGCCGGGGCAACAGCAATCCGTATCTTGGGATCATCTTCTTTCTCATCCTGCCCATGCTGTTCATTCTGGGCCTGGCCCTGATCCCGATCGGCATGTATGTCCGGTACAGGAAACTTCAGGAAAAGCGGAAGATTCCCGCTGTCTATCCGGAAATTGACATCAACGACCGCATCTTCCGCCACGGCATCGACATTGTGCTGGTGGCGACGATTGTGAATCTGCTGGTGGTCTCAGTTGCCAGCTATCGCGGTGCGTCGTACATGGACTCGCCGGAGTTCTGCGGGCAGTCGTGTCACGTGATGCATCCGGAGTTCGCGGCCTACAAAATTTCAGCGCACTCGCATGTTCCCTGCGTGGACTGCCACATCGGCTCCGGTGCGGGCTCGTACTTTGAGGCCAAGGTGAACGGCTCAAAGCAGCTTGTCGAGGTTGCGTTCAATCGTTATCCCAGGCCGGTTCCTTCTCCGGTAAAGAACCTGCGCCCGGCTCGCATTGTTTGCGAGAGCTGCCACACGCCGGCCAAGTTCGTGGGAGAAAAGCTGCTGGTCAAGTCGACGTTTGCCGACGACGAGCAGAACACCGAGACGCAGAGTGTGGTGGTGCTGCACCTGGGCGGGCGCGACTCGCTCTCGCATCTGAGCGGCATCCACGGCGTGCATCTTGGCCACATCGAGTACATCACCACGGACGCGACGCGCACCACGATTCCGTGGGTGCAGCGCCGCAATGCGGACGGCTCAGAGACGGTATATGCTGCCTCTGCGCTGAATGGCAAGATGCCGCAGGGTGAGCGCCGCCTGATGGACTGCATCGATTGCCACAATCGCGCTGCTCACACGTTTGAGACTCCGGAGGATGCCCTCAACCGGGCCATGGCCGAGGGCGCAATCAGCCAGTCTCTGCCGTGGGTTCACAAGGAAGGGCTTGCGCTGTTGAAGGCCGATTACGCATCGCAGGCGGATGCGCGCGCAAAGATTCCAGCGCAGCTTGCGGCCTTCTACCAGGGCAGCAATCCGCAGGTGCTGGCCACCAAGGCTGACCTGGTGAAGAACGCCGGGCAGGAACTGGTCCGGCTCTACAGCGACAACGTGTTCCCGGATATGAAGGTCACATGGGGAACGCATCCCAACCACATCGGACACATGAGCTATCCGGGCTGCTTCCGCTGCCATGATGGCGACCACTCCACCAAGGATGGCCAGACCATTACGCAGGACTGCACGGCCTGCCACAACCTGCTGGCGGTGGATGAGTCCAAGCCGAAGGCGCTGGCGGACCTGGGCATTCAGCAGTAATCGCAGCAACACTGCATACGCGCAAAGGGGCAGCCGCTTCGCCGGTTGTCCCTTTTGCGTTTTGCGCAAGGGCGCGGCTCGGCGTGGTACGCTGGCCCTGAACTCAGGAGGAGCGGAAGCCCCCATGCACAGCAGTCATCCGTTCCACTTCAACCTTGTTACGGCGGCGCATGCCGCCATGCTGGAGCACGGGTTCCAGCCTGATTTTCCCGAGGGCACAGACAAGCAGATTGCCGCCATCCGGTCGCAGCCTGCGCTGCCTGCGGCGCCGGGCGCGCAGGACCTGCGCAAGCTGCTGTGGTCCTCCATCGACAACGACACCTCAAAGGACCTGGACCAGATCGAGTGGGCCGAGCAGTTGCCGGACGGGCGCATCCGCGTGCTGATTGGCGTGGCCGACGTGGACGCGCGCGTGGACAAGGGCACGGTTATCGATGGCCACGCACGCAGCGAGACCACCTCGGTGTACACCGGCGTGAAGGTTTATCCCATGCTGCCCACCGAGCTGTCAGAGGGCGTGACCTCACTGAACGAGAACGAGGACCGCGCAGCGCTGGTGGTTGAGTTTTGCGTGGACGAGTCCGGCGTGGTGTCCGACGGCAAGGCGTATCGCGCGCTGGTGCGCAACCATGCGCAACTGGCGTACAACAGCGTGGGCGCATGGCTGAAGGGCACGGGACCGGCTCCGGAGAAGGTGGCTGCCAATGCCAAGCTGGCCGCGCAGCTCAAGCTGCAGGACAAGGCCGCGCAGCGCATGCTCGACAGCCGCTTTCAGCACGGCGCGCTGGACCTGGAGACGATCGAGACGCGGCCGGTGATGCTGGCCGAGGAGGCCGTGGAGATTGCGCGGCTGGAGAAGAATCGCGCCACCTCGCTGATTGAGGAGTTCATGGTGGCGGCCAACGGCGTGATCGCGCGCATGTTTGACGAGGCGGGCGTCGCCTCCATCCGGCGCGTGGTGCGCACGCCCAAGCGCTGGGACCGGATTGTGGAGCTGGCCGCGGGGCTGGGCACGCGGCTGCCCGATGCGCCGGACTCCAGGGCGCTGAACCTGTTTCTGCTGGAGCAGAAGAAGAAAGACCCTGACCGCTTTCCGGATCTCTCGCTGGCGGTGGTCAAGCTGATGGGGCCGGGCGAGTATGTGCTGGTGAAGCCGGACGAGGTGTCGCCCGGGCACTTTGGCCTGGCTGTGCAGGACTACACGCACTCCACCGCGCCCAACCGGCGCTTTCCGGATGTGGTGACGCAGCGCATTCTGAAGGCGCGGCTGGCGCGTCTTACGGCGCCGTACTCAGATGGGGATTTGAATGCCATTGCGCTGCGCTGCACACAAATGGAAGACGCGGCGCGCAAGGTGGAGCGCGAGATGCAAAAGCGCATTGCCGCCGTGGTGCTGCAACCGCGCATCGGGCAGAGCTTTCGCGCCATTGTTACGGGCATCAACCACTACGGCACGTTTGTGCGCACGCTGGATCCGCACGTGGAGGGGATGCTGGTGCACGGCGCGCGCGGGCTGGACGTGGGCGACCGCGTGACCGTGAAGCTGGTCGCCACGGACCCGGAGCGCGGATTTATCGACTTCGCCGCGGTGTAGGGGCCTGAGAATGAAGGGGGACAGGCTTGGCCTGTCCCCCCTTGCTGGCTTGGAGCGTGTTGGTTCGGCGCTACTCGCCCTGCGGCTTTTCGGATTCGGTCAGCGCGGCGGCCTCGGCGGGCTGACCGGCAGGGAGCGCTTCGGCCGGCTGCTGCGCTGCGGTTCCCGGCTCATCCAGCCAGAGCCAGATGATCCACCAGACGAAGACGGCCAGATAGAGCGCGTTGTTGGCGTTGAGCAGCTTGTCGCGCAGGCCCAGGATGCGCTCGTAGTCGGCCATGGAGTGCGGCACGGCGGTCTTGGCGATGATCTGCCAGATGACCTGCACGGCGATCTGGCAGAGCGACGCGGTGGAGAGGCCGAGGGCGATCTGGTAGGCGTGCTTGCGCCAGCCCGTGCCGTAGCGGCGGCCAAACAGCACCACCAGCAGGCCCAACTCCACGCTGAGCACGTCCACCAGCAGGGCGAGCTTCTGGGCTACCAGCTGCATCAGGCTCAGGGTGGCCAGCGGGTTGTCCACGCCCACGGTCTTCCAGGCGGGCCATGGGCCCCAGGTGGCCAGCACCACGCCGCCCACGACCACCAGCAGCAGGGTCCACAGGGACACGGTGCGCCGCTGGGCTCCGGCAAAGCTGCGCCGGGCCACTTCCACCACCACCAGCAGCGAGATCAGCGCGGAAATAACGGCCAGGGTGATGAAGATGGCGCCCATGGTGATCTGCGGCAGGCGGCCAAAGAGGATGCGGCTGGAGACCAGCCGCAGCGCAGAGAGGGCAATGCTGATGGTGAACCAGCGGAAGGTGCGGGCGCGGTCGCGGCCCAGCAGGACCACGAGCAGAATGAGGTGGACGGCAAAGGTCAGGGTCCAAAGAATCTGGACTGCGGTAAAAGCAAAGTTGAGGTGCATGAACTCCTTACTGGGCCCGCGCGCTCTGGCGGCATGCGAGGCCAAACCCTGGTCCCTGTCTTTTCCAGGGGCTACAAGTTACGTCCCGTCCGGCATTTAGGGCCCGGCAGAGGCGCGGGGCCTGGATGCGTCTCGGGCTGCCTGGGGGACTGTTCGGGGAGAAATGGTGCGCCCGGAGAGATTCGAACTCCCGACCTAATGCTCCGGAGGCATTCGCTCTATCCAGCTGAGCTACGGGCGCGCACTTCCAGCATACCGTATTTTGGGGATCCGCGGTGTTTTGGGCCGTTCCGGCAAACCTCACTGCACGGGGATAATCAACACGGCGAAGGGCGTGCCACCGAACATGACAAATGGTTTGTGGGTATCTGGCGCAGCCACTCCTGAGGGGAACCCCGACGTCTGCGCTGCCCGGGCATTCAGGATCATGATGTGTGGCGGCACATGAATAAAATCCCTCTGCCCCGGCGCCAATCTGGTCGCGGCCGGGTCAAGATTGCTCCACACGGAACCGCCCTGCAGCATGTAGGAGTAGCCAACCAGGTTCGGATCGGGAGCTTTACCGGCCATGGCCGCCTGATACCAGGCAAGGCCGTTCTTATCCAGGCAAAGCGGCTGCTCCTGCGGGGTTCCCAAATCCCGTGGAAGGCACGTCCATCCGTTGGTGCCGTGGCGCAACTCCTTCGTGTTGCCGGTGGCATCCATCGCCACCACGGTGGCTTCCGCCGCAACCTGTGCAGGCGCTGCTGAAAGCGCGCGCCGAATCTCGCCATCGTTGGTTGGTGGCGTGCCTGCGCCATACAGCCAGCCCGTGCTGCACACGGCCACCACCAAAAGCCCAAAGCCAAGCGTCCTCATATAACGACCTCCCTCTCAGGCGGGCGATTATACCGAGGCTTCCAAGCCCATTGTAAGAATTTCCCGCTACTGCGGACTCCCCTGGTCGCGGGCGGCCTCGCGCTGGGCGCGCAGCTCCTCCATCACGGACTGGATGAGCGCCTTGGCGCCTTCCATGCCGCTCAAAACGGCCTGCAGGTCCAGCGCCGGCTTGGAGGGATTGCGGCTGGAGGCGCAGTAGACGCCGTGCTGGCCCACCAGAATCAGCGAGTCGGTGAGCAGGTCCAGCGCCACGGCCAGCCTGCCCCGCTCCACGCCCATCATGAACTCGTGCCGCTCCAGGTCGGCCCGCTTCTCGTCAAAAACGTTCATACCCCCAGCGTACCGGAAAAGAGCGGGCCGCCGGACCCGGCAGAGGCCGGGTTGCGCCGTTGTGCCGCCGGGACCATACTGGCCGGGTGTGATTTGGCGCTTCTGCTGCGCTTTTGAGAGGTGCTTGTATGTGGAACTTTTTTGTATGTACTTCATTTCGTTTTGGTTATGTGGCTGTGGTGCTGGCCTTCGCGATGGCTCTGACGGTGGCCCGGCCAGCCGTTGCGTCTCCGCCTCCGGGGTTTGGGCCGAACATGATCGTCCTCAGCCCATCGATGTCGCAGGCGGAGGTGCAGCGCGAGATTGACCGGGTGTACACCCTCGAGCGCCGCAGCGAGTTCGGCGCGGAGCGGTTTGCGCTGGTATTCCTGCCCGGCGAGTACCACGTGGACGTGCCGGTGGGCTTTTACACGCAGGTGGTGGGCGCGGGCGCCACCCCGGACGCGGTCCGCATCCTGGGCAACGTGCACTCAGACGCCAGTGCCCCGAACAACAACGCCACCACCTCCTTCTGGCGCGGCGTGGAGGGCCTGAGCGTGACGCCGACCGGCGGCACCATGCAGTGGGCCGTGTCGCAGGCGGCGCCGTTCCGCCGGATGCACGTGCGCGGCAATATGGTGCTGAACCAGAAGCGCGGCTGGGCCAGCGGCGGCTGGATGTCGGACTCGGTTGTGGACGGCACGGTGGACTCCGGCACGCAGCAGCAGTGGATCTCGCGCAACAGCGAGTGGGGCCGCTGGACCGGCTCCAACTGGAACATGGTGTTTGTGGGCGTTGACCGCCCGCCGGCGGGCGACTGGCCGCAGCCGCCATATACCCGCGTGGAGCGCACGCCCATTGTGCGCGAGAAGCCTTTTCTGCAGGTTGACGACCATGGGCGCTGGAGCGTGCGCGTGCCGGAGCTGCGCCGGGAGAGCATGGGCGTGAGCTGGCGTGGCGGCTCCACGCCGGGCCGGACCATTCCGCTGGTGCAGTTTTACCTGGCGCATCCGGCGGATACGGCCGCCGTGCTGAACGCACAACTGGCCGCGGGCAAGAACCTGCTGCTTACGCCGGGCATCTACAACCTGAGCGAGCCGATCCGCGTGACGAGGCCCGGCACGGTGGTGCTGGGCATGGGCTTTGCCACGTTGCGGCCCACGCACGGCACCGCCGCCATGACCACGGCGGACGCGGACGGCATTGAGATTGCGGGGCTGCTCTTCGATGCCGGCGAGCAGCAGTCGCCGGTGCTGCTGCAGGTGGGGCCGGAGGACAGCAAAGCCCTGCATGCGCAGGACCCCATCTGCCTGCACGATGTCTTCTTCCGCGTGGGCGGCGCGGGGGTGGGTCGCGCGCTGGTGAACCTGCGCATCAACAGCAATGACACGATTGTGGACCACACGTGGATATGGCGCGCCGACCACGGCGCCGGTGTGGGCTGGACGAGCAACACCAGCGCGAACGGCCTGGTGGTGAACGGCAATGATGTGACCGCCTACGGACTGTTTGTGGAGCATCACCAGCAGTTCCAGGTGCTGTGGAACGGCAACGGCGGGCGCACCTACTTTTATCAATCCGAGATTCCGTACGACCCGCCCACGCAGGCCGGCTTTACCAGCGCGCCGGGCGTGAACGGGTGGGCCTCCTACAAGGTGGCCGATTCGGTGACGCGGCACGAGGCGTGGGGGCTGGGCATTTACAGTGTCTTTCTCAGGCCGGATGTGACGCTGAGCCGCGCCATTGAGGTGCCGCGCGCGCCCGGGGTTCGCTTCCACCACATGATTACCGTGGCGCTGGGGCACCTGGGCCAGATCTCCAACGTGATTGACGACAAGGGCGGGCCCACGTCGATTGAGCCGCGGGTGACGCCCAAGGTCACGGAGTTTCCATAGGCGGGGCGGGGCTCGGCGTGCGCCGCTCAAACATGGGAGAATAATCGGTACATACCATGACCATCGACGGCACACCCGAGCCCCAGCCCACCCCGGAATCCACCCCCGAGCCCGCAGCAGAAGCCACGGAGAGCTTTGCGGACGTTCTGCGCGAGTTTGAACGCAGCCATACCCACAGG